>JBFJMD010000260.1:0-4515 GCA_041634115.1 Thermoanaerobaculia bacterium
AGCGAGTCGCTGCGCAACGACGGCCGCATCTGGGTGCCGAAGGAGGCGGGCGACCGGCGGCGGGCGCGCGAGATCCCCGAGGACGAGCGCGACTACTACCTGGAGCGCCGCTACCCCGCCTTCGGCAACCTGGTGCCGCGCGACATCGCCTCGCGGGCGGCGAAGGGGGTGTGCGACGAGGGGCGGGGCGTGGGACACGGCGGCCGCGGCGTGTTCCTCGACTTCGCCGACGCGATCCGCCGCCTCGGCCGCAAGGCGATCGAGGACAAGTACGGCAACCTCTTCGAGATGTACGAGCGGATCACCGGCGAGAACCCCTACGAAGTGCCGATGCGCATCTACCCGGCGCCGCACTACACCATGGGCGGCCTGTGGGTGGACTACAACCTGATGTCGACGATCGGGGGGCTGTTCGTGATCGGCGAGGCCAACTTCTCCGACCACGGCGCCAACCGCCTGGGCGCCAGCGCCCTGATGCAGGGGCTGGCGGACGGCTACTTCGTCCTGCCCTACACGATCGGCGACTACCTCGCCCGCCACATGGGCGAGACCCCGCTCGACACCTCGCACGAGGCCTTCCGCCGCGTCGAGGCGGAGGTCGACGAGCGGGTGCGGCGGCTGCTCGCCGCGAACGGCGACCGCTCCGTCGACTCGTTCCACCGCGAGCTGGGGGCGATCTGCTGGGACCACTGCGGCATGTCGCGCAACGCCGCGGGCCTGGAGAAGGCGCTGGAGGAGATCCCGAAGCTGCGCGAGCGCTTCTGGCGCGAGGTGCGGGTCCTGGGCGAGAACGAGGAGCTCAACCAGTCGCTCGAGAAGGCGGGGCGGGTCGCCGACTACTTCGAGCTGGCGGAGGTCATGTGCCGCGACGCCCTCGACCGGGCCGAGTCCTGCGGCACCCACTTCCGCGAAGAGCACCAGACGCAGGAGGGCGAGGCGCTGCGCGACGACGAGCACTTCACCTACGTCTCCGCCTGGGAGCACCGCGACGGCGACCGGCCGGCGGTCCTGCACCGGGAGCCGCTCCACTTCGAGAACGTGCCGCTGTCCCAGAGGAGCTACAAGTGATGAAGCTGACCCTCCAGATCTGGCGCCAGAAGAGCCGTGACGCCCGGGGCGGCTTCCGCACCTACGAGGTGGCCGACGCCAGCCCCGACATGTCGTTTCTCGAGCTCCTCGACCACCTCAACGAGGGGCTGATCGAGCGCGGCGAGGAGCCGGTCGCCTTCGATCACGACTGCCGCGAGGGGATCTGCGGCTCCTGCGGCATGCTGATCGACGGCGTCGCCCACGGGCCGTTTCCCGGCACCGCCACCTGCCAGCTCCACATGCGCAAGTTCGCGGACGGCGCCGACATCCGGGTGGAGCCCTTCCGGGCCCGCGCCTTCCCGGTGATCCGCGACCTGGTCGTGGACCGCGGCCCCCTCGACCAGATCGTCCAGGCCGGCGGCTTCATCTCCATCAACACCGGCAGCGCCCCCGACGCCAACCTGATTCCGGTCCCCAAGGGCACCGCCGACCGCGCGATGGACGCCGCGGAGTGCATCGGCTGCGGCGCCTGCGTCGCCCAGTGCCCCAACGGCGCCGCCCAGCTCTTCACCGCGGCCAAGGTCTCGCATCTGGCGCTGCTGCCCCAGGGCCAGCCCGAGCGCTATCAGCGGGTGGTGAAGATGGTCGACACGATGGAGGAGCAGTTCGGCTCCTGCACCAACTACGCCGAGTGCGAAGCGGTCTGCCCGAAGGGGATCTCGATCGACTTCATCGCGCGGATGAACCGCGACTACCTGCTCGCCGGCCTCGGCCGGGGGAGAGGGCCGGGCTAGCCGCCGCCGAGCTCCGCGGCGCGGGCGCGGGCCCGCGGGGCCACCAGCGGCCCGTCGTTGTGGAGCAGGCGCCCGGCGGGCACCGCCGCGGCGCGGGCGAACGCCTCGCGGGCGTGCGCGGCGTAGGCGGCCGGGTCGGCGGCGAGCAGCGCCGCCCCCAGCCAGTAGTCCACCGCCGCCTGGCCGAGCGGCGCGTCGGCCGGCGCCCGGATCTCGCGCAGCACCTGGACCGCCTCCCGCCAGGCGCCGGCCCGCTGCAGCGCGGCGGCGCGATTCAGCTCGAGCACCCAGCGCGGCGCGGCGGGGCTGTCGCGGGCGGCCTCGAGGCCGAGCCGGGCGAGCGCCGCCGGAGCGAGCACGCCGGCGTCGTCGGGGGCGAGAACGGCGGGGCTCTCGCCGAGCGCGATCTCGACCTCCCGCGGTCCGCTCCGGCCGCGCACGGTCAGCCGCAGCGTCGATCCGGGGGCGCTCGCGGCGAGCGCCCGCGCCAGCTCCGTGGCGCTCGCCAGGCGGCGGCCGCCGACCGCGACGATCTGGTCCCCGACCCCGAGTCCGGCCCTGGCGGCGGGTCCCGCAGGAGTCACCGCCGCGACCACCGGTCCCTCCGAGACCGCGGAGTCGATCGCGTGCGCCCCGAGCCAAGGGCGGGCGAGCCGCAGCGGACGCTCGAGGCTCGCCAGGAGCGGCGCCAGCGAGGCGCCGTCCGCGTCGATCGCCACCCGGCTCACCTCGGGCGCCAGCGAGGGCGCCTGGCCCGACCAGATCCAGAGATCGGCCTCGGCGGCGAAGAGATCGTCCGAGAGCACCGCCAGCAGGGCGATCTGGGCCCGGAACCTGCCGGCCAGCTCGCTGCGGGCGGCGACCGGCAGCCGCCCGGCCGCGCCGCCGCCGCGCAGCTCCGCGGCGGCGAGCCCCAGGCCGGAGAAGATCGGTCTGGCGGCTTCGCTGGCATCGACCAGCCACCAGTCCTGGAGCTCGCCGAGCGAGCCGCGCAGCCGGCCGAGCAGGCGCTCGGCGGCCTCCCGGTCCCCGCCGAGGACGCCGAGCAGCGCGATCGCCGGCCGCAGGCGCACGGCGATCCGCTCGGTCTCCCGGTCCTCCAGCTCGAAGACCCGCTCGAACCGGCCGACGCCGTCCTGCTCGACGATCAGGTGATGCTCCCTCGCGGGCAGCTCCATCGAGACCGCGCCGCCCGGTCCGCGCCGGGGCGACAGCGGCTCGCCGTCGAGCGTCAGCATCGCGGCCTCGGGCAGGCCGGCGATCTCGACGGTGCCGCGGCTCGGCACCAGCACGACGGGCTCGGCCGGGTAGTCGATCAGGTCGGAGATCAGGAGCTCGCGCCGCACCGTGCGGAAGCCCTCCTTGGCCACCTCGAGGACGTGGGTCCCGGGCCCGAGGCCGTCGATCGCGAGCTCGATCGCGTCCGCGCCCACCGGCGCGGCCGCCGCGGTGTCGACGGCGGCGCCGTCCAGCTCGATCGAGCTCCCCGCCGGCACCTGGAGGCGCACCACCGCGCTGGTGCGCGGCAGCTCCACCTCGAGCGGCCGCCGCTCGCCGGCGGCGATCTCGAGCACGACCTCGGTGGGCGCGTAGCCGGGCCGCCGGACGATCGCGTGCCAGGTGCCGGCGAGCAGCGGCATCGGTGCCTCGGCGGAGGCGGGGAAGGAGCGGTTGCCGAGCTCGACGATCTCGACCTCGGCGTCGGGCGGCTGGATCCTCATCTCGACCAGGCCCGCGACCTCGGCGCGCAGCTTCTCGAACAGGTCCGCGAGCTTGGGAGAGGTGCGCGAGCGGTCGACGGCGAAGGAGGGATCGGTGCGGATGGCGCTGCGAAAGTCCTCCTCCGCGTTCCGGCTCTCGCCGAAGTTGAAGCGCGCTTCCCCGCGGTAGAAGTAGCTGCGGGCGAGCAGGTCCCGCTCTTCCGGCGCCAGCTCGGCGGCGAGCGAGGCGCTCTCGAGCCGATCGACGACCTGGCCGAAGAGCTCGATCGACGACCGCTGCTCCGGCGACAGGAAGGCCGCGTAGGCGCGGTCGAAGATCGCCTGGGTCGAATCCGCTTCGGCCTCGGGCAGCTCTTCTTCCGGAACGCCGACGGGCGGCAGGTCGACCTCCTCGATCTGCGGCGCCGCGGCGGCGGCCGCCGGCGCGGCAGCGAGGCCCAGCCCGGCCGCCGCGAGCAGCACGAGGGCGGGCCATCCGGGGCCGGGGCGCGAAAGCGGGCGGCTGGAGGTCATCTCTCTACTCCACGATCAGGACGGCGTTGAGCTTGGAGTCGGCGATGAAGACCCGGCCCGAGCCGTCCACCGCGACGTCCTGGGGGGAGCGGAGCTCGATCCCCCCGGGGAGCAGCGGGCCGAGGCTCGTCGGCGCGCCGCCGGCGGGACTCAGCACGTCCACCCGCGAGGTGTCGCGATCGAGGACGTAGAGGTTGCCCGCGGCGTCGACGGCGATAGCCTCGGGCTTCTTCCAGCGTCCGGCCGCCACCGACTCCCCCTCGGCGCCGCCGGGGTCGAAGCGCGCGACCCGGCCGGTCTTGCCGTCCAGCACGTAAATGCGGCCGAGCAGGTCCCGCGCCAGGTCCTGGGGATCGCTCGAGGGGCCGACCAGGGCCCGCTGCGGCGCGAGGTCGGAGGCGTAGCGCAGCACCCGGTCGGGCTTGGCGGCGAGGACCAGCCAGTCGCCGAAGAAGCCG
>JBFJMD010000261.1:0-4447 GCA_041634115.1 Thermoanaerobaculia bacterium
CCCGCAGGAGACCGCGGCCCGCCGCGAGCGCCTCAGCGCCCCGCCCGGCGACCTCTTCCCAGATCCCGGCCGCGGCGCCCGCGCCGGCCTCGACGCTCGGTGCCGACTCGGCGGCGCGGGGCGCGGCCCGGCGCTCCGCGGCCATCAGCAGGGCGGCCTCGGCGATGCCGGCGGTCTGGAAGATCAGCGCGAAGCAGAGGAACTGCGCCAGCAGGCCCGCGAGCTCGCGGCGCACGGGGAGCGGCCGGCGGCGCGGCGGCCGGCGACGGCGGAGACGTTGCGCAGGCTCCGAGGGCATCGGATTCCGGCATGGTCCCAGATCGGGCGCCAAATAACAAATTCACCTTCGCAAATATCTCGTTTACGGCGCATCCGGTGCTCCGCTCGCCTCCGGCACCAGGCCGTGCTCGATCAGCTCGTCGGCGAACAGGCGGGCCTTGAGCGCGGAGCCGCGCTCGTTGACGTGCTCGCTGTCGGCGAAGTACCTGCGGGCGGTCGGCATGACGGCGGCGAAGTCGAAGAGGTGGGCGCCGGTCTCCCCGGCGACCTCCCGCATCACGTCGTTCATCTCGGCGAGCGCCCGCAGGTACTCGGGCGAGGCGCCGATCGCGTCGTCGAAGTCCGGCGAGACGGTGACGGTGGCGAGGACCGTCCGCGCGCCGTGCGCCCGCGCCACCGCCACCAGGCTCTCCAGGTTGCGGCGGAAGAACAGCGGCGGGTTCTCCGCGAAGATCCTCTCGAGGCCGATCCGCCGGAAGACCCCCGACGGGTAGCTGCCGTCCCGCCACTGCCGCCAGAGGCGGGGCGCGCGCCAGGAGTCGGGCGCCCGGTCGATGTTGCGGCTCAGGTCCGCGTGCGGCGCGATCCGCCCGGAGCGCACCAAGAGGATGCGCAGGAAGGTGCTGTACTCGGCCAGGCTGGGGATCGTCAGCTCCGAGACGTTCGGGATCCGGCGGCCGCTGTTGTCGCCGCGGTAGGCCTTGGGCGGCCAGACCAGCCGGGCGTGGACGTCGTTGATGCCGTCGTAGTCGACGATCAGGTCGGGCTCGAGGTCGAGGATCCGGAACTCGAGGTTGACCAGCGACTCCCAGCTCGTCCAGCTCTCGCCGCCGGCGTTGATCACCCGCACGAAGGGGCGGCCGCGGGAGTGGAGCTCCTTCTCCAGGAGCTGCGGATAGGCCTGGTGGTAGTCCTCGACGCCGCCGGTGTAGGTCGTCGAGCCGCCGAGGCAGGCGATGCGGAACTCCCCCGCCGGCTTGGGGACCGGGATCTCGTCGCCGCGATAGCCCAGCGCGTTGTGGCGGTTCGCCCCCTCGCGATAGCTCGGGGTCGGGATGTAGCCGAGATAGCGGTGCGGCGTGTAGCGGCGCTCGGCCCCCTCGCGGCCGGCCGCCAGCAGCCGCTCGTCCAGGTCCGTGAGCGAGGCGTAGCGCAGGAAGCTCCCCTCGTCCGCGAACCGGTGCAGATAGATGCCGGCGCCGATCTCGACCAGCGCCAGGGTCAGGGCGAGGCTCGCGAGGAGCGCGAGGATCCGCGCGGCGAGCGAGCCGTGGGGCGAGCGGGGGACCGTCGAGGGGGAACGGGAGGACACGCTGGCGAGGGTTCTGGGCCGTGCACGACGCCCGGGTGCGCGGCCTCGCGGCCCCGGTGGGCGGCCGGGCCCATTCTGTCACGCCGACCGCCGGCCCGCATTCTCCACGACGCCGCGGTGTCCCGCCCGCTCAGCCGTCGCGCCGCCGCCGGTAGGCCGGCTCCTTCACCGAGCGCGCCGCCGCCGGCCGGCCGCCGCCGCCCCGGGCCAGGCCCGCCCGGCGCCAGTTGCGCCAGCCCCGGCCCGCCGTCGCCGCCAGGTGGCGGGCCAGCGCGCCCAGCGCCGCCGCCCGCGAGGGGGACCCGGCGACGGCCCGCAGGTGCGAGAGCGGCGGGAAGAGAAGCCGTCTCAGATAGCCGAGCCGCGCCGCCGGGCCGGCCCGGGCCGCGGCCTCGGCCAGGGCGGAGGACGGGCCGCCCCCGTCTCCCAGCAGCAGCCCTCGCACCCGCTCGGCGGCCGCCGCGAGCTCCGCCGGCTCGGCCCCGACCGGGCCGGTGCGCACGGTCTCGCCGAGCCCGAAGAGGTCGGCGGCGAGCGCCGTCAGCAGCTCCACCTCCCGCCGCAGGTCGTGGCGCCCGGCGAGCGCGGCCAGGCGCGGCCGGTCCAGGCGCTCGTCGCCCAGCAGCGCCGCCAGGTCGAGCCAGGGCTTCAGGTTCACCCGCAGATCGTGGTTGACGAGGTGGGCGACCTCGAGCAGCAGGCCCTCTTCCGGCGGCGCCGCCGGCAGCTCGCGGCCGTCGAGCGAGATCGTCGCCGGCGCCGCCAGGACGCTCTCCAGCAGCGCCGCGCGCTCCGCCAGGAAGCCGTAGAGGTCGAAGTGCAGCTCGAGCCCCAGGCCGAGCCGCGGGTCGGCGAGGGCGAGGTGGTAGACGGAGGTCTCGGCGGCGGCGTCGTAGCCGGCCTCGCGCGCCAGCCGGCAGAGCGGCTCGAGGTCGCGCTCGCGCACCAGCAGATCCACGTCGTGCATGATCCGCAGCGCCGGGTCGCCGTAGGCGCGGGCCGCGGTGACCGGGCCCTTGAAGACGGCGACCGCCAGGCCGCTGCGACGGACGCCGTCGAGCAGCCGCTCGAGCGACGCGAGCAGCCGCTCGTTGAAGACGTAGTTCTGGAAGTAGATCTTCTCCCAGCGGGCCGCGAGCGCCGCCGGCACGTCGCCCGGCGGCAGCCGGCCGTCGCGGCCGAGCGCGAAGAGCAGCGGCTCCAGGTTGTGGGTGAAGGCCATCCGGGCGAGGAGGTCCGGGTCGAGCTCCCCGCAAGGCTCGTCGGGCCCGCCGGTCGCGCCGGCGCCGAGCCAGCTCCGGCAGGCGGCCAGCAGCCAATCCAGACAGGCGTCTCGCAAAGCCCCTCGATTCTAGTGCGCTAGACTCCGATGCGCCCGATGTCCCGCGAGCACCGGATCGAGATCACCCGCGTCGCGCGCTTCGTGCGCGCACCGGGGGTGAAGCTGAAGACCGTCGGCGGGGCGACCGCCGCCTACCTCGGCTCGGCGCCCGCGATCCACGTTCTCAACCCGACGGCCGAGCTGCTCTTCCGCTGCCTGGAGACGCCCTTGACCCGGCCCGAGATCGTGACCCTGCTGGCCGAGCTGACGGACGGCTCTCCCGAGACGATCGAGCGCGACCTCTCCGCGCTGCTGCCGGAGCTGATGCGGCTCGGGCTCGTGGAACGGGCGGGGTGAGCGCCGCCCGCCTGCGGCTGCCGGTCGGGGACTACGCGCTCGACGCCCCGGAAGAGGTCCTGCGGGTCGTCCGCATCCTCTATCCGCACTCGCTCGTGGACCGGCCGGCGGGTGCGCCGGCGAGGCGCTCGTTTCGGATCGAGACGGCGGCGGGCGGCTGGCGGCTCCTCGAAGACGGCCGCAGCCACGGCGAGGAGGGGACGGCGCTGCGGATCGCGCTCGCCCTGGAATACGCGATCGAGACCGCCGTGGTCCGGGACTGCGGCGAGCGGGTGGCGTTCCACGCCGGGGCGGTCGGGGTCGCGGAGAAGGCGGTGCTGCTCGCCGGTCCGCCGGACGTCGGCAAGACCTCCTGCACGTTCGAGCTGGTGGAGATGGGCCACGCCTTCCTGGCGGAAGAGGTCGCCCTGGTCGACGCCGGGTCCGGGGCGGTCCTGCCCTACCTCCAGACCCTCTCTCTCGATGGCCGGCTGCTCGAGGGCGGCGCCGGCGGTGGGGGAGGCCGGCGCCGGCGTCCGCGAGCCGGCGAGGCGATCGAGCTCGAGCCCGGCCACTGGCGCTACCTTCCGGCGCGGGTGGCCGAGGGGCCGCTGCCGCTCGCCGCCCTGCTGCTGCCGCGCTACGCGCCGGGGGAGCAGGCGCGGGCCGAGAGGCTCGCGCCCGAAGATTCGCTGACCGAGGTCCTCGCCTACTGCTTCGAGCCGCCCGGCGAGCCGGAGGCCTTCTTCGACCGGGTGATCGGATTGCTCTCGCGAACGCCCCCGGTGCGCGTCGTCTACTCCGACGGCGCGAGCGCGCGGGCGATGCTGGCCGAGCTGTTGGCGGGCTGCTAGACCTGGATCCGGGTCGACTCCGGGCCCTCGTCGCAGACGACGCTGAAGGGGCCGATCGGGTTGTCCGCGACGATCTTGATGCTGTAGGTGCCGGCGACCTCGCTGGCCGGCGAGCGGCTGTCCTCGACGGCGATCGTGTAGACGCCCGTGGCCGCGACCGTGATCATGGTGCTCTCGGCGCCGCCGACGGCGGGGTTGTTGTTGAAGCTCGTCGGATCCCCTTTCAGCAGATTCGTCTTGCCGAGAAACGGCTGCGCGACCCCCGGAGCGTAGAGGAAGATCTCGATCTCGAGATTGGGGTCCGGGGTGACCGTGATCGTGAGCTGGGTGTTCGCCGTCGGCACG
>JBFJMD010000262.1:0-4441 GCA_041634115.1 Thermoanaerobaculia bacterium
CGGCGTGGTCTACAGCGGCTGGACGCACCGGGTGGCCGCGACCGAGGACCTCGATCTCAACCGGCTGCTCGAGACCGACCCCGTCTACGGCTACAAGATCCTGCTGACCGACTCCCTGCACTCGGCCTCCGAGGGGGTGGCGATCGGCGTCGCCGCCGCCGTGCACCTGCCCTTCGGGATCTTCATGGCGCTGGCGATGGCGGTCCACAACATCCCCGAGGCGACGGTGCTCTCCGCCGTCCTGCGCGGCCGCGGCCTCGGGCTGCGCGAGTGCGCCGGGCTGGCGGTCGGCGCCAACGTCAGCCAGGTGCTGCTCGCCATCGTCACTTTCGCCGTGCTCTCGGCCGCCCCGGCCATCCTGCCCGTGATCCTCGGCTTCGCGGTGGGGGCGCTGGTCTACCTGTCGCTGGTCGAGCTCCTGCCCGAGTCCTACCGCGAGGCGGGGGCGACGACGATCGCGATCGTCACCACCGTGGCGATGGGGGTCGTGGTGGCGCTCAGGGCTGCGCTGCCATGAAGGTCGCCGGACGATGACCGAGCCCGTCGTCCTCGTCTTCCTCTACGGTCTGGTGACGGCGCTCGCCACCGGGCTGGGGGCGATCCCCTTCGCCTTCCTGCGCGAGATCTCCCCCCGCACCGTCGCCTACGCCAACGCCGTCGCCTCGGGCCTGATGCTGGGGGCGAGCTTCGGCCTGGTCGCCGAGGGCACCGACCGCGGCGCCCCCCAGACCTTCGTCGGCATCCTGCTCGGGGTGGCGTTCATCCTCGCCACCCAGCGCCGCCTGGGCGAGCACGACCTCCAGTTCGCCGGCCTCGGCGGCCTCGGCGCCCGCCGCACACTGCTCATGGTGATCGTGATGACCGTCCACTCGATCGCCGAGGGGGTCGCCATCGGCGCCTCGTTCGCCGGCGGCATGACGCTGGCCGCGGTGATCACCGTGGCCATCGCCGTCCACAACATCCCCGAGGGCCTCGCCATCACCGCGGTGCTGCGGCCGCGGGGCACCACGGTCCCCCGCTGCGCCGCCTGGAGCATCGCCTCGTCGCTGCCCCAGCCGGTGATGGCGGTGCCGGCGTTCCTCTTCGTCGACGCCTTCACGGCGGCGCTTCCCTACGGGGTCGGGTTCGCCGCCGGCGCGATGGTCTTCATGGTGTTCGTGGAGCTGCTGCCGGAGGCGTTCGAGCACGCCCCGAAGCGCAAGGTGGGGCTGGTGGTCAGCGTCTCGCTGATCGCGATGATCCTCTTCCAGGCGTACCTGTAGATCGGGAGCGACTTCGCGCCCGCGACCCGACCCCGCGCGCTCCCGGCAGCCGCGAACGGGGTCCCGGGCCGTGCTATGTTCGAAGGGGTCGCCGCACAGAATCGCTCTCGACGCCGGGCCAACGGGGTGTGGCCGGCGCGGCGCGATCTGGCCGACTGCAGCCGGAAAGGAAGCCGACATGGCCCGAACCGCAGCCAGCCCAGCACCCGCGACCGGGAGATCGCCGGTCGCGTCGAAGAACATCGTGGTGCTCTGCGACGGCACCGCCAATCAGGTCACGGTCTACAGTCGCACCAACGTCTTGAGGCTGGCGCGCCGGCTGGACAAGTCGTCCGGCGGCTCCGGACGGCAGGTCGTCTTCTACGACCCGGGCCTGGGCACCGAGAGCGCGCCCGGAGCCCTCACCCCCGTCGGCAGGGCCGTCACCCGGCTTCTCGGGCTCGCCTTCGGCTACGGCCTGTCGAAGAACCTCGCCGACGCCTATGCCTTCCTCATGCAGCACTACGAGCCCGGCGACCGCATCTACGTCTTCGGATTCAGCCGGGGCGCCTACACCGCGCGGGCGCTCGTCGGCCTGCTCGGACGGGTCGGCCTCCTGGAGCGCGGCTCCGACAGCCTGATCGCCTACGCCATCCGGTACTACCTGGCCAAAGACAGTCACCAGCTGAACTTCTTCAAGCAGCGCTTCTCCAGGACCTACGGTCTGGCGTGGCGCGAGGTCGAGGTCAACGAATGCAGCGCGCTGAGTGACAGAGAGCTCGAGGCCCGGGTCAAGAAGCTCGAGAAGGAGCGCAAGAAGCTCGAGAGCCGCGACGAAGAGATTCCCGCCGAGCTCGAGCGAATGCTGGCCGAGGCCAAGAGAGCGGGCAAGCCATCCAAAGGCGTCATCCCGGTGCACTTCCTGGGTGTCTGGGACACGGTCGAGTCGATCGGAGTGCTGCGGCGTCAGATCACCCTGCCCGACACCGACTGGCTCCCCAACCTGGTCAGCGGCAGGCATGCGGTCGCGCTCGACGAGAAGCGGAGCCAGTACGAGGTCGATCTCTGGACGGCCGACACCGACAGCGGACACGACGCCCGAAAGGACGCGCTCTGGTGGAGAAGGCAGACCTGCCTGCACCGGGACATCGAGACGATGTGGTTCGCCGGCGCCCACGCCGACGTCGGCGGCGGCTACGGCCTTCCGGCCAGGCTCGAGAGAGAGGTGATCGAGACCAAGGAGAAGCTGATCGCGACCCTGGAGAGACTCGCCGAAGTCCGGGACGGCAAGGAGCGAGAGAGTCTCGGCGCCCGGAGAAAAGAGATCGAGGAGAAGAGAAAGAGTCTCGAGGCCCGCAACGAAGAGGTCGAGAAGGAGGAGACGGGGCTCGCCCATATCGCCCTGCAATGGATGATGGAGGGCGCCGAGAAGCACGGTCTGCTGTTCGACCGGGACGTCGCGGCCAAGTCGCCGCTGACGCCGAATCCGAGAGCGAAGCTGCACGACCCGCTGCTCCCGTTCTGGTGGCTCCTGGGCTGGAGGCCGCGGACGATGCCCGCCGATGCGCGAGTCCATCCGAGCGTTCAGCAACGGATTCGGGACTGCCCGGGGTACGAGCCGGCGGCCCGCGAGTCCGGCGCGGCGGCGGGCCGAAAGCCGGCCGAGGTCGTCGGCGACGGAGTCGAAGCGGCGATCGGAGTCGCTTTCTCGCTGCCGATCGTGGCCGCGATCGGCGCCGTCTTCCCGCCGCTCGGTCTCGCCGCCTTCGGCGAGGTCCTGAAGCGCGGCGCCGCGGTGGCCCGGGGCGAGGGGCCGCCGCGCTAGCCTCGCGGCCGCTTAGTCGAGTCGTCGGGCCGCGGGGAAGCGCTCCCCCCGTCTCGTCGAGGGCCCTGGCGGCCCGAGCCGGCCCCCGGCCGCGCCGCGAGTGCGTCTCTCTCTAGGCGAACGGCTCGAGCTCGCTCCAGGTCTCTTCGAGGAGGGTGCGCTTGACGTCGTTCATGAAGTGGTCGGCGTCGGCGCCGTCGATGATCCGGTGATCGTAGGTGATCGCGAAATAGGACATCGTCTTGATGGCGATCGTCTCGTTCCCCTCGTCGTCCTCGTCCACGATCGGCCGCTTCTCGATCACCCCGAGGCCCAGGATCGCCACCTGCGGCTGGTTGATGATCGGGGTGCCGAAGAGCGTGCCGAAGACGCCCGGGTTGGTCACCGTGAACGTGCCCCCCTGGACCTCGTCCGGGTTGAGCTTCTTCGTGCGCGCCCGGTCGGCGAGGTCGTTCGCCCGCTTGGCGAGGCCGACCAGGTTGAGCTGGTCGGCGTTGCGGATCACCGGCACGATCAAGCCCCAGTCGAGCGCCACCGCCATGCCGAGGTTGACGTCCTTCTTGTAGACGATGTTGGTGCCGTCCACCGAGGCGTTGAGCTTGCGGTTGGCCTTGAGCGCGCTCGCCACCGCCTTGAAGATGAAAGGCATGAAGGTGAGCTTGGTGCCGTGGGTGCGCAGAAAGCCCGCCTTCGCCCGGTTGCGCACCTTGGCGACCCGCGAGAGATCCATGTGGAAGACCGTGGTGACGTGGGCCGAGGTGGCCTTGGAGTAGACCATGTGGGCGGCGGTGAGCTGGCGGATACGGCTCATCGGCTCGATCTCGACGTCCTCGCCCGCGGCGTAGGGAGCGACCGAGAACTCGCCCGCCTCGCGGCGCACGGCCGGCAGCACCTCGGCCGGCCGCGGCGCCGCGGCGGGGGCCGCCGGAGCGGCTGCCGCCGCGGGCGCGGCCGGAGCGGCGGCCGCCTCGCGCTTCTCTAGATAGCCCTCGAGGTCGCGCTTCGTGACCCGCCCCTGGATGCCCGTGCCCGAGACCTGCTCGAGGTCGATCCCGTGCTCGGCCGCCATCTTCCGGACCAGCGGGCTCGAGAACTTGCGCACTCGCTCCTCGAGGCCGGGGGCGGCCGCCGGCTCTTCCTCGGCCGGGGCCGGGGCCGGGGCCGGCTTCGCTTCGGCGGCGGGCTTCTCCGCCGCCGCGGCGGGCTTTTCCTCCGCCGCGGGCGCGGGAGCGGCGGCCTTCTCCTCGGCGGCCGGCTTCTCTTTCGCGGGCGCGGTCGCCGGCTTCTCCCCCTCCTCGCCGAGGATCGCCACGACCTCGTTCACCGGCACCGTGGCCCCCTCCTCGAACTTCACCTCCAGGAGCACCCCGGAGGC
>JBFJMD010000263.1:0-4431 GCA_041634115.1 Thermoanaerobaculia bacterium
AACGACCGCCAGGTCCTCGGGCGGCGCTGGCTGGGGGAGTCGGGCTCGCTCCGGGTGACCCGGATCGACCGGCCGGGAACGCTGTGGTTGCAGGTCGGGGTCCCGGCCGAGGCGGCCGAGGGCAAGGTGCTGGTGCTTTCCGAGGGCGCCGCCGAGCCCGCGGTCAGGATCCGCAGCGACTGCGGCGCCTTCGAGGCCACCGCCTCGGGCGCGGGCTCGCACGAGGTCGAGATCCCGATCGAGGCCGGGGTCGCGGCGAGCGAAGGGGAGGAGCCCGAGTGCGCGATCGTCTTCGAGCCGAACTTCTACCTCGAGTCGAAGGGGACCCTCGACCGCGACTCCGTCGCGCTCGAGAACCTGGCCTGGAGGGACTGAAGGCGGCCTAGCCCTTTTTCATCGCCAGCGTGATCTTGGCCGAGACCGGCAGGCCCTCGATCGCGCCCTGGGGCGTCCACACCTCGACCCCGTCGGCGTCGGTCGAGATGTCCATCCACACCGCCTCCTTGAGCTCGACCTCCAGCGCCAGGCGGCCGTCGGCGGGCATCGGCCGCGAGGTCTCCGTCGTCCAGAAGTTGTAGAGCTTGAGCTCCGAGACGGCGCCGGGCTCGAGCGGGTACATGAAGAGCTGGTTGCCGTAGACCGGCAGGTCCTGGCCGTTGATGCGGACCGCGAAGCCGAGCTGCGAGGCGATGCGGTCGCCCGAGTTCTTGAGCTTGACCCGCAGGCGGCAGAGGGTGTCCGGCCCGGGGTCGGCCGGCTCGACGACGATCTCCTCGACGCTCAGGACCGGCGCCGGCTTCGCCTCGCCCTCGGCGGCCGGGGCCTCCTGACCCCGGAGCGCGGCCGGCCCGAGCGGTTCGAGCGGCGGCAGCAGGGCGAGGAGGGCGATCGCGAGGAGCGGCGCGAGGCGCGGCGGCGGCGCCGCCGCGCGGGCGGTCCGCGGACTCCTCGGCGCGGGGGATCGTGTCATTTCGGCTCCTCTCGGTCGGCGGGCGCTGGCTCCGGCGTTCGCGCCCCGGCGAATCATACGATACCGCGCCGGAACCCCGCCGCGGCGGGGGCGAGGTCGGATACCATCGCCCGATGAAAGACCCGGACGGTCCCATCCTGCGGGCGGAGCAGGCGCGCTATCTCGAGAGCCTCCTGCCGCCCCGCGACGCGCTGCTCCGGGAGATGGAGAAGCGGGCGCTCGAAGAGGGGATCCCGATCTCCGACCCCGAGGTGGGGCGGCTGCTCGAGATCGAGGCCAGGGCCTGCGGGGCGCGGCGGATCCTCGAGATCGGCACCGCGATCGGATACGGCACCCTGTGTCTGGCGCGCGGCGCGCCCGCGGCGCGGATCACGTCGCTCGACCGGAGCCCGGAGATGCTGGCGGCGGCGCGCGAGTACCTGGAGCGGGGGGGGGTCGCCGACCGGGTCGAGCTGGTGGAAGGCGAGGCGCTCGAGACGCTGCCGGCGCTCCGCGATCGCTTCGACCTGGTCTACATCGACGCCGAGAAGACGCAGTATCGGCGGCTGCTCGACCTGACGCTGCCGAAGCTCGAGGTCGGCGGCCTCGTCGTGGTGGACAACCTGCTCTGGAAGGGCCGGGTGGCGGAGCCGGGCGCCGGCGAGGAGGACCCGGAGACCCGGGCGATCGCCGCCTTCAACGGCTACTTCTCGATCCACCCGCAGCTCGCCGCCGTCATCCTGCCGCTCGGCGACGGCGTCGGGCTGGCGACCAAGACGCGGCCCCTCGTGACCGAGCTGGGCGGCCCGTTCTGAGAGCGGCCGCCTCGACCCGCCGGGCCCGGAATGTTAGGGATTTCACTGCACCGGAGCCGGTGATCGCCTACGCTCGTGGGGCCATGAAGAGCCTCACGAGATCGACCCCCCTACGCGTCGTCGCGACGCTGTCGGTCCTCGCGCTCCTGGTCGCCGGATGCGGCGGCGGCGGCTCGGGCGGCCCGACCGGTCCGCAGGGCGCGACCGTCGCCGACGTCGAGGTCCAGTCCTTCGGGCTGATGAACGAGGCGCGGGCCGGGAGCGGCGTCGCGGCCCTGTCGCTCGACGCCCGCGTCGCCCAGGTCGCGCGCCGCCACAGCGAGGCGATGCGGGACGAGGGCTTCTTCGGCCACAAGGGCGCCGACGGCGCGGGTCTGCGGGCGCGCCTGCGCGCCGCCGGGATCCCCTTCGGCGCGGCCGGCGAGAACCTGGCGCAGGTGAGCGGCGTCGGGGACCCCGCCGGGGTCGCCCACCGGCAGCTGATGGACAGCCCCTCGCACCGGGACAACATCCTGAGCACCGGCTTCAGCCGCGCCGGGGTCGGCGTGGCGCAGTCGGGCAGCACCTACTGGGTCACCCAGATCTTCATCGATCCGTAGCACCGCGCGAGCGGCGAGCCCGGCGGCGCGACGGGTCCGTATAATCCGCACCATGACCCTCGCCGCCGTCGTCCAGCTCAACTCCACCTCCGACCGCGACGCCAGCATCGCGAGCGCCGAGGCGCTGGTGCGACGCGCCGCCGGACTCGGCGCCGGCTTCGTGGCGACGCCCGAGAACACCAACTTCCTCGGTCCCCACGAGGACAAGGTGCGGTTCGCCGAGGACCTCGACGGGCCGACCTGCCGGCGCTTCGCGGACTTGGCCCGGGAGCTGGGGATCTGGCTCCTGCTGGGCTCGTTCAACGAGCGCGCGGAGGCGCCCGGGAAGTGCCGGAACGCCTCGGTCCTTTTCGGCCCGGACGGCGCCCGGGCGGCGGTCTACCGCAAGCTGCACCTGTTCGACGTGGACGTCTCCGAGAAGGTGCGCTTCCAGGAGTCGGCGACGGTCGAGGCGGGCCGCGAGGTGGTCGTCGCCGAGACCCCCTTCGCCAAGCTCGGCCTCTCGATCTGTTACGACCTGCGCTTCCCGCAGCTCTACCTCGAGCTGGTCGCCCGCGGGGCGGAGGTGCTCACCGTCCCCTCCGCCTTCACGCTGACGACGGGCAAGGACCACTGGGAGGTGCTGCTCCGGGCGCGGGCGATCGAGACCCAGTGCTGGATCGTGGCCCCGGCCCAGCACGGCCGGCACGACGACGGCGGCCTGCGGGAGAGCTGGGGACACTCGATGATCGTGGACCCCTGGGGGCAGGTCGTGGCGATGGTGCCCGACGGCACCGGCTTGGCGCTGGCGGAGCTCGACCTCGAGCGCCTGCGGCGGGTGCGCCGCTCGATGCCGGTGCGCGAGCATCGGCGGACGCTCGAGCCCGCCTGATCCGGAGCGCGGCGCTCCGCCGGGAGATTCCGGCCCCCGGATCCGTCTTTCCGGGGCATGGGGAAGGGCTCCGCCCCGCGCGCCCGGCCGCGGACGGCGACCGCCGGGCGGCGCGAAGAGATCGTCGCCGTCCACGCCACGCTCCGGACGCGGGGCGGGCGGCCCCTCTTTCGCGAGCCCGCCCTGGCCTGGGCGGTCTTCGCGCGGGTCGCGGGCTGCGGCGCCACCCTCGCCGCGCGGCTCGACCCGGACCGCCTCGAGTGGCTGCTCGCGGGGGCGCGGCCGGCCGCGGAGACGCTGGCGGCCTTCCGCGCGTTCTCCGAGCGCCTCGCGCGCCGGCTGGGGCACGGCGGCGCGCTCTGGTCGGCCGCGGCGGAGCACCGTCCGCTGACCTCGGTCCGCGAGGTCGAGGTCCTGGCGGCGCGGCTCGGCGGGAACGGGTCCGGGGCCCGGCCATCGGAGCCCGGCGAGCCCGGCGAGCGCGAGGCCGCGTCGCCCTACCGGCTGTCGCGCTTGCGCGGGGCGTCGCGCGGCGGCGCCGTCAGGCGAGCAGCTCGGCGAGGACGTCGAGGCCGCGCTCGGTCCGGTCGGGCGGCACCGCGGTGAAGCAGACGCGCACGTGGGTCGGGTAGGGGCCGAAGCTCGGCCCCGGGGCGACGAAGACCCCGCGGTCCACGCAGTCCTCCAGGAACCCGTCGAGGCCGCGCTCGTCGAGCCGCGGGGCGGCGTCGAGGAAGAGGAACGTGCTGCCCTCGGGCGGGTCCAGGCCGAGCTTCGCCGCGGCCTTCGCGCCGATCTCCCGGTAGAGAGCTCGAGCCTCGGCGACCCAGGCGTCGCCGGCGCCGGAGAGGGCCCGGAGCGCCGCGATCTGGGAGGCGGTCGGGGTCGAGTAGAAGGTGTGGGTGCTCACCTTGCGCACCTCCGAGATGATCGCGGCCGGCCCGACGACGTAGCCGCAGCGGTTGCCCGCCATCCCGAACGCCTTCGAGAAGGAGTGCACCGAGAAGGTGCGCTCGGGCGCGAGCGGCCGGGTGTAGGCGTGCTCGCCCCGGTAGACGTAGTCCTCGTAGACCTCGTCGGCCAGGATCCAGAGGCCCGCGGCCGCAGCCCACTCGGCGAGGGCCGCGAGCCAGTCCTGCGGGATCGTCCGCCCGCTGGGATTGTTCGGCGTGCCGAGGTAGAGGGCGACCGTGCGTT
>JBFJMD010000264.1:0-4418 GCA_041634115.1 Thermoanaerobaculia bacterium
GGCCGCGGACGATCTGCGAGCGCCGGAACGGGACGCCTGGCTCGGCCCGGGACTCGACAACGCCCGCCTGGCCTCGTTCGGCGCCTACCACGAGCGGGTACCCGACTTCGCGGCCCTGCTCGAGCGCCGCGGCGGCGACCTGGCGTCGTTCTACGCCGAGGTCGAGCGGCTGGCGAAGCTTCCGGCCGGCGCGCGCAGGGACCAGCTCAGCGGGCGATGAGCGGGATCGCGCTCGCCACCGACCGGCCGGTCTCGGCGTCGGTCAGGGTCAGCTCGAGCAGGTACTCGCCCGGCGGGACCGCCGGCGCGGCGAGGCGCGCGGTCACCCGGTCGAGGCGGGTAGCGTCGGCCGGCAGCCGGCCGGTGAGCGCCACGGCGGCCTCCACCGCGCCGCCTCCGTCCCTCCCGGAGAGCCGGCCGCGCGCGGTCAGCGAGCCCGCGGGCAGGTTGTGCCCGACGAGGAGCAGCGGCACCTCGGCGCCGGAGTGGATCATCGGCAGGGCGGCCGGGATGACCGGCTCGTCGCCGTTCATCAGCGGGTAGGGGCGCTGGGCGCGGTCGCTTCGCTGGGGGCGGCCGAGCACCCAGATCCCCTGCGGCTCGATGAAGATCGGGGGCAGCAGCGCCATCGCCTCGCCCTCGAAGGCCGGCACCACGGCGCGGGCGGTCTTCAGGCCGCTCGCCCCGGTCAGGGCGTTGCGCACCAGGACCCGCACGTCGTAGGCGCCGGGCGGCAGCTCGAAGTCGCCGAGGAGCTTGAAGCCGCGAGTGCCGAGGCGGTCGCCCACCTTGTCGAGGTCGAGGGCGATCGCCTGGGAGAAGAAGTCGCGGACCGAGCCGTCGGCGTCGAGCGCGTAGGCGTAGATCTCGACCGGCACCGCCGGGGCCCGATGCCCGGAAAGCAGGGTCGGGCCGTCGATCTCGATCAGGGTCAGGACCTGGGCGCGGGGGCCGCCGACCGGGAAGGGCGCGGCCAGGACCGAGGTGAAGACCGGGCCGCCGTCGCGGCCGCCGACCAGCATCTCGGCGGTCAGCATGCGCTGCTGGGCGGGCGACAGCAGGTAGAACGGCGTCGGCGCGAAGAAACCGGCGCGGTGGGCGACGCGGGCGCCGCGGGGAGCCTTCTTGAGCCGCACCTCGAGCGGGTGGAAGTCGCCCGGCTGCCCCAGCTCGCGGGGCTGCACGGTCAGCAGATAGGTCACGCTGGTGCGCTCGAGCAGCGCCCCCATGGCCGCGGTGAGGTCGTTGTAGTTGCGGTAGAAGTCGCCGCCGGTCTCGTTGGCCATCAGGAACAGGCCGTCCTGGCCGTCGGGGCGCGCCTGGACGTCGCCTTCGGCGCGCAGGCCGCCGATGTCCACCGCCTGGATGATGCAGTCGCTCTTGCGGAACCGGTCGAGCATCTCCAGCAGCCCGCTCTGGGTGGCGCCGGAGCCGAAGCGCTCGTCGGAGTCGATCTTCCAGAACTCTCCGAACTGGGCGTCCTCGGCCATCTCCTGGATGCGCTTGGCGTCGGTGGTGCCGAGCAGGACCGAGCTCTCGAAGCCCTCGGAGAAGAAGACCACGTACTTGCGTCCTTCGACGCCCGCCATGAGCTGCGCGAGCTCGTCCATCGAGCTCGACAGCGCCAGGATCTGGTTCTTCTTCTGATCCAGGGTGGCGCGGCCGGAGAGCGCCGCCTGGTCCTTGAGGGCCTCCAGGAAGGTGGCGTCGGCGTCGGGGCCGAGGCCGACCGCCCCGCCTCCGCCCTCGTCGTCCAGGACGGAGCGGCGCTCGAAGGTCGCCTCGAGCTCCGCGATCTGCAGCCGCAGCGGGTCGCTCACCCGCTGGATCGGGTCGACCACCCCGAGCCCCTCGAGCGCCGCCTCGACCTGCGCCCGGTCGGAGGTGAAGCCGAGCACCAGGTCGGCGCCGCGCGCCTCCGAGTAGGTGGCCACCGCCGCCAGGTCGGTCGGGTGCATGCCCTCGAGCACCAGATCGCGGGCCGCCCGGCGCGCCTTGACGACCGCGCTCGGGGCCGAGAAGGAGAGATCGAAGAGCAGCAGGAAGCGGCGCCGCGCGGCGAGCGGCAGGTCGCGCAGCTCCTGCGGCGAGACGCCCTCCCAGAGCGCGAGGTCGATCTCCTCGAAAGTGACGATCGGGTGGCGCTTGCGCCCCTCGAGGACCTCGAAGTCGTCGGTCGTCAAGCCGCGCATCGGCCGCCCGTCGAGGGTGACCTGGACCGGGATCTCGACCACGACGACCGTCGCCTGGTCGGCGAATCGCTCCTTCTGGGCGGCGACCGGCCCGGTCGCGCCGAGGGCGGCGACGGAGATCGCCGCGACGGCGAGCCAGACCGGCAGGCGGCGCCGTGGCGGACGCGAGGGCGGGACGCCTCTCATGCTGGGGAAAAGCTATCAGAAACTCAGCCGCCGGGTCGCGGCTTGAGGGCGCGCACGGCGCGCTCGAGGCGGGGGAAGAAGCGGCTGCGGTCGAGCAGCGGGTTGAGCCAGCCGGTGGTGACGCAGTAGCCCTGGTCGTGGGGCCCGCTGTGGTGGACGGCGTGGCGCGCCGGCGAGAGGATCAGGCCGCTTTTCTGAAGCCACCGGATGGCGGCGGGGACCGAGTCGGCGTGGGCCCAGCGGTGGAACTGGTTGGTGGCGAAGACCGCCAGCGCGAACGCCGCCAGGAAGCCGTAGAGGAAGAGCGAGAGCGGCTCCCCGGACGGTCCGCCCCGCCAGAGCGCGAGCGCCAGGAAGGGCGCCACGGCGAGGCAGTTGCCGCCGTTGACCTCGAGAAAGGTGTGGCGGGTGATGCCGGCGGGGTCGCGGTGGTGTTCGCGGAAGCCGTGGATGAGAGCCGGTCCCAGGAAGGGCGTGTCTTCCTCGAAGAAGGTGTCGCAAAACCAGTGCACCGCGCCGGCCACGAAGTCGGCGGCGAGATACGCGAGGAGCGCCGCGGGCAGCAGCGGCCACCAGAGGCCGGAGTCCGCGACGGCGGCGCCGACCCTCCACAGGAGCGCGGCCGCGAGCAGGGCGAAGGCCGCCACCGCCGTCGCCTGGACGGCCGAGAGCCACGGCGGCTGGGCGGCGCGGGAGGCCACGGCCCATGCTAACCGATCGAAACGCTCCGATCGGGTCTAGCCGGTGGGCGGCGGGTGGGGCGGGCTCCAGCTCAGCCCCGGGAATCGCGCGTAGTCGCGGTCGAGGGTGATCCATTCGCAGCCCGACTCGACCGCGAGGGCGGCATACCAGGCGTCGGCGACCAGATTGCCGCGGGCGTCCCCCGCTTCGCACAGGCGGGTGAAGATCGACCAGTGGCGCGACCCCGGCCGCACGACGACGCAATGGGGTTGATCGCGCACGACCTCGCAGAAGCCGATCGCCTCGTCGCGGGCGCTGGGCTCGGCGAAGACGCGTGGGTGGGTGACGACGCGGATCACCCCGGCGAGGACCGAGGGGGAGATCCCGTAGCTCGCGTCGCCGTTGACGACTCCGTCGAGCCAGGCCCGGCAGCGCTCGTGCTCGCCCGCGTCGGCCCGGAAAGCGTGGACGAGGACGTTGACGTCGGGGAGGATCACCGGTCTTCCATGCGGTCGGCGAGCTCGGCCCACCGGTTGAGATCGACCCCGGGGAGGACGCCCCCGGCGGCCCTGGAGACCGGCAGCCGCACCGGGCTCCGCCGCGGCGTCTTGGGCTCGGCGAGGACGATCTTCAGGCCCTCCTCCAGCAGCGAGGTGAGGGTGCGCCCCTCGTCGGCCGCCCTCCGGCGGGCGCGTTCCAGCAGCTCGTCGGGGAGCCGGACAGTCGTTCGCATGCGTCAGAGCATATCTTATCTGACATAGATATGTCGCCGCGTGCCCGTGAGTGCTCGCCGGCGCCCGCAACCGAGGGACGGGAATCCGGGCCGAGATTCGCTCAGTCCACCCGCCGGCCGCCGACCACGGTCCGGGCCTGGAGGCCGCGGCCCTCCACCTCGACCCGGATCGAGGCCAGCTCGCGGTCGGTGAGCGCCCGGTCTGTGGCGACGGCGAGGAAGTACTGGCTGCGCAGCTCCTCTTCGATCGAGGCGTAGGCCGCGTCCAGCTCGGAGATCTCCGAGATGTAGAAGATGCGGCCGCCGGTGCCCTCGGTGATGCCCTCGAGGTCGATCTTGCGCATCCCGCGGTAGGGGTTCTGGATGCCGCCCAGGGCGATGATGTAGACCGGCACGCCCAGGTCGCGGCCGTACTGGATGCACTTGAGGCGCGTCGTGGCGCTGCGGTAGTCGTCGCCGTCGGAGAGCATGACCAGCGCCCGGCGTCCCCCCTCGTCCTCGAACTGGAGCAGCGAAAAGACGATGGCGTCGTAGAGCGCGGTGAAGCCCTCGGCCTCCATGGCGCCGAAGGCGCGGAGGAGCGCGTTCAAGTCCCCGGTCAGCGAGCGGGCGAGCCGCGGCCGGGA
>JBFJMD010000265.1:0-4413 GCA_041634115.1 Thermoanaerobaculia bacterium
CCGTCGGGCGAGAAGGCCAGGTCGCGCCCCATCTTGCGCCCCAGGGTGAGCTCCTGGGCGACGAAGTACTGGAACTCCTTGTCGTAGCCCTTGGTCAGGTTCTTGAGCAGCTCGCGCTTGCGCGTGTCGTAGAGCATGACGTCGATCTGCCCCTGACGGGTGTTGAACGCCACCAGCAGGTCGCCCGAGGGCGAGGCCGCCGGCGAGGTCTGCACCCCCGGCGGCCCGTCGCCGAGCCGGAACGGCCGGCCGAAGTCCGCCGGCTCGCCGGTGGCCACCAGCTCGGGCAGGTACTTCTTGCGCAGCCAGCGCCGGAACTCGCCGTTGAAGTCCTCGGCCTCGATCCCGAAGGTGCGCTCCACCGCCTTGCCCACCCGGCCGCCGAGGGTGTTGCGGATCTCGATCATGAAGTCGCGGATGCCCTCCGGCCCCCAGCGCTCCTCGATGAACTCGAAGACCGCGTGGCCGAAGCGGTAGGCGAAGAAGCCGCCGAAGTCGGCGGTCACCGGCGGGATGCGGTCGTTGACGACGGCGTCGCGGAGGTACATCTTCTCGCGCGCCCCCTCGTCGGCCGCCATGTAGCTCGCCAGCCCCTCCATGAACCAGGTCGGCGGGGTCGAGGCGACGCCCTTGCCGAGGTTGCCGCCGAAGAGCATGTGGTACTCGAAGATGTGGGTCAGCTCGTGGAGGATGAGCTGCATCAGCTCCGGTCCCGGCAGGTCCACCGGCAGCACCATCCGGTTGCGCACCGAGGTGGCGAAGGCGCCGGTGCCCTCGGGGATGAAGTTCAGGATGACGTTGGTCTGTTCGAAGGCCGAGTGGGTCTCGTAGAAGATGAGCGGCGTCGCCTCCTGGATCTTGTAGTCGAACTTCTGCGACAGCTGGTCGTAGGCGCTCTCGGCGTAGGAGACCACCTTCTGCAGAAGATGCGCCTCCTCCTCGTAGTAGTACACGTCGAAGTGCGGCGAGTGGTAGATCTTCCACTCGAAGTCCTGATAGCGCACTTTGTTGCGGCCGAAGTACTGGGCGTCGACCGGCGCCCCGGCGGCGAGGAGGATCGCCGCGGCCAGAAGGATCGGGGAGCACTGCCTGGGAATCGCTCGCGAGCTCAAGCCGGCCTCCTTTGTCACTTGTCGGTGAAAAGCCTGCGGGTCGCTTCGACCTGCTTCTGGGTGAACACTCCGGCGATGCGGTCCTCCAGGGCGTAGAGGTTCTCGAACATCCCCGCCAGCGGGTCCACGCTCTCGCCCTCGAACTTCTTGAAGTCCTTGAAGTTGTCGGTGTAGAGGCGCTTGCCGGTGCGGCCGTCGAACACTTCCATCACGATGTCGTACTCGAAGCCGGTCTGCTCGACCAGCACCTGCCGCAGGTAGGTGCGGCCGTCGAAGGGCGACACATACGGCTCGGTACGGTAGCCGCTGCGGTCCTGGATGTCGAAATCGAGGCTGCCGCTCAAGATCAGGTCGGCCTGGGTGCGCTCGCCCAGGAAGCGCCAGAAGTCCTCGTTGGCGGACAGCTCCTGGAGATCGTAGCTCGGATAGTCCACCGGGCCCGGCTCGACGACCTTGAGCTTCGTCTGCCGCTTGAGCAGCCGCAGCAGGTAGCGCTCGAACTCCTCCTGGACGTCGATGCCGCGGCGCTCGATCGACTGCTCCTCTTCCTCGGTGACGACCAGGAAGGGCGCGACGGTCACGGTCTCGCGGCCGGTGAGGTCGAGCCGCGCCCGCACCGGGAGCTTGAGCCGCACCTCGATCGCCGCGGCCGCGAGCGCCCCCGCCGCGAAGGTCGCCAGCGCCGCGAGCGCCGCGACCCTCCGGCCGCTGCCGGAAGAGACTCTGGAATCTCGGGCTGATCTCATCTTCGCTCCTCGCGTCGGCTCGGGCTCCGGGGGACGGCGCCCCCGAAGGTCCAGATGGGCGTCGGGGCCCGTCGGTTACATCGATCCGTCGCCGGCCTCGGCGGTCGCCGCGTCGCGCTGCGCGCCCTCGCCGCCGGCGCCCGGCTCCGACCGGTCGGGCCGGAATCCCTGGTAGAACTCCAGGAAGCTCGCGTAGTTGCGCTTCAGGTCCTTGTTGCCCGGATCGGCCGCCAGGGCCCGGCGGTAGTACTCCAGGGCGTCGTCGAAGCGCCCCACGGCCTCGCAGGCCACCGCCAGGTTGTTGAGGATCCGGGGGTTGCCGGGCTCCAGCCGCTCGGCCTCCAAGAACCGGAAGAGGGCCTCGTTCCAGAGACCCCGCTTCGCCATCTGCACCCCGAACGCGAGCTGCGACTCGGCGCCCCCGGCGGAGAAGGCGCCGGCGCCGGCGACGCAGGCGGCGACCGCGATCCACGCCGCCACCCGTCCCGCGCGCCGGCGCTCGTGGCGATTTTTCACTCGGGCTCCCTCCTGGGGCGACACGGCCCCGAACGGACAGGACAGTGCAATGCAAGGACCATGCTTGCTCCTCGCCAGTATATACGACGCCAGCTGGGCCCAGATTCCTTCGCGGGGGACACCGGCCGCCCCGATTCGGGGACGAGCGGGCGATTCGCGGACCGATTCGCGTCCATCTCCGGACGTGAGCCGCGCGATCGCAGCGACGGCCCCGGCGAGGGCCCCGGGGGAGGTCGAGGACGTCCTGATCGCCCTCAACGCCTCGCCGCTCCCGCGCGGCGCGATCTGCGCCCTGGCGCTCGAGATCGAGAGCTGGCTGGGCGGCGGCGAGCCGAAGCTCCTCGCCCCCCGCCTGGGGCTCTCGCCGGAGCACCTGGGCGCGGCGCTGGAGATCGTGTCCCGGGCGCGGGCGATCGCCGAGGGCGAGCGGCGGAGGGCCGCCGACCTCGACGCCTCGATCGTCACCCTCGGCGACGCCGCGTATCCGGAGCCGCTCGCCGACCTGGCGCTGCCGCCGCCGGTGCTCTACTGCCGCGGCCGGCTGCCCGAGGCGCCGGCGGTGGCGGTAGTCGGCTCGCGGCGGGCGGACTGCTACGCCCTCGAGGTGGCGGAGAGCTTCGGCCGCGAGCTGGCGGCGCGCGGCCTGACGGTGGTCTCCGGCTTCGCCCGCGGGGTCGACGCGGCGGCCCACCGCGGGGCGCTCGCCGCCGACGGCGGGCGGACCGTGGCCGTCCTCGGCTGCGGCCTGGGGATCGACTACCCCCGGCGCTCCCGCCGGCTGGCCGACCGCGTCGCCGCCGCCGGCGCGGTGGTGACCGAGCTGCCGGTCGGCATCCTTCCGCACGCCCGCCACTTCCCGGTCCGCAACCGGATCATCGCCGCGCTCGGCGCCGGCACCCTCGTGGTGCGCGCCACCGAGCGCTCGGGCTCGCTCATCACCGCCCGTCTCGCGCTCGAGCTGGGACGGCTCATCTGGGCCATCCCCGGCAGGATCTTCGACGACCGCGCCGTCGGCGCCAACGCCCTCATCCGCGACGGCGCCTTCCTGGTGCAGCATCCGCGCGAGATCGTCGAGACCCTGCCGCTGGCGCTGCGCGAGCGGCTGCCCGCCGAGCCGCCGCGGGAGGCCCTCGAGCCGCCGCTGGCGGCCGACGAGCGCCGGGTCTACGCGGCCCTGGCCCCGGCGGAGGCGGCGACGCCGGAGGCGATCGCGGAGCGGGCGGGCCTCGCCATCGACCGCGTCCTCGCCGCTCTGCTCGAACTCGAGCTGGGCGGCCGCGCCCGCCGCTACCCGGGCCCGGCCTACTGTCGGAGAAGGCCCCTGGCATGAGCCCTTCCGCCGCTTCCCTTGCGAGCCCTTGAGCCGGGATGCTATGGTCCCCGACCGCCAGCCGACCGACCGTCGAAGCGAGGACGGTTCTCCTGCAAAGAGGATTGGAAGCGCCGTGTCGAAGGACCTGATCATCGTCGAGAGCCCGACGAAAACGAAGACGCTCAAGAAGTTCCTGGGCTCGAAGTACGCCATCGAGGCGTCGGTCGGGCACATTCGCGACCTCGAGAAGAAGAACCTCGGCCTGGGCGACAACTTCGAGCCCCGGTACCGCGTCCTGCCCGCCAAGCGGGACGTGGTGAAGAAGCTGCGGGCGGCGGCGAAGCGGGCCGGGACCGTCTACCTCGCCCCCGACCCCGACCGCGAGGGGGAGGCGATCGCCTGGCACATCGCCCAGGTCCTGGACAAGGAGCCGGAGAGCGTTCGCCGGGTCACCTTCAACGAGATCACCCGGGCGGCGGTCCAGCAGGCGCTGGACAACCCCGGCCTCATCGACCTGCGCAAGGTGGACGCGCAGCAGGCGCGGCGGGTGCTGGACCGGCTGATGGGCTTCAAGCTCTCGCCGCTGCTCTGGGAGAAGGTCAAGCAGGGGCTCTCGGCGGGTCGCGTACAGTCGGTGGCGCTCAAGATGATCTGCGACCGCCAGGACGAGATCGACGCCTTCGTGCCCGAGGAGTACTGGGTGATCGGCGCCGACCTGGAGGGCTCC
>JBFJMD010000266.1:0-4412 GCA_041634115.1 Thermoanaerobaculia bacterium
CTTCACCGGCGGCCTGATGCCCTCCGAGCGCCTGATGGAGGAGTTCGCCGGGCCGCTGCGGCTCGAGGAGCGCTGGCGCCTCGGCGGCGGGCACTACGAGAAGACCGCCCTCGCCTGGCTCGCCAACCTGGACCGGAACCGGGACCGGGTCCGCGAGATCTTCACCGCCGCCTACGGCGCCGACGCCGACCGCTGGCTCCGCCGCTGGCGCATCTTCTTCCTGGCCTGCGCCGAGCTCTTCGGCTACCGCGACGGCGAGGAGTGGTTCGTCTCGCACTCGCTCTGGTCGCCGCGAGAGCGCTCGCTCACCTGACGGTCGCGGCGGCCGATCCTGCCCATCGCTGGCGGCAGCGGTGCGGAGGGCGTTGACGAGGGGTCGTCAGCGGACGGGGGTCCCCGACAGCAACGCCAGGGCCAGGGCGCCTCGGGCCGTCCAGGCCGCCGTCCGCAGCCAGTTGCTCGCCGCCAGCCGGCGCGCGGCCGCGAGGTCCCGGGTCGCCGCGAGCCGGCGATGCAGGGGAACCTGGACGATGGCGGTCGAAAGCCAGATGGCGGCCAGGAGCACCGCTCCCGACCAGAGCAGCGCCGGCGCGGCACCGGGCGGCGGCACGGCGAGCAGCGCCACCGCCGACCCCGCCTCGGCGAGCATCAGCGGCCCCACGACCCAGAGGGTGCGGCGCCGGTGCTCGGCGCTGAATCGATCGAAGCGCCGCTCCGAGGCGAGCTCGAACAGCGGATAGTGGACCACCTGCACGAACCAGATCAGCCCGACCATGGCCAGCGTCGCGCCGGCGTGGATCAGCAGCAGCATCCCGGTCTGCACTTCTCTTCTACTCGAGGACGTCCATCAGCCGCCTGCCGGACCCCGGCGCCGCGGCCGGTCTCAGTCCGGCTCGGGGCGCATCGGGATCGTCACCTCGCAGACCAGCAGGTCGCCCTCGCGGTGCACCGTCGAGAAGCGCCAGCCGCGCCCGATCGAGGTCGCCCGCTCCGCCGGATCCCGCGGGTGGTCGTAGGGCCGGAAGTCGGCGCCGTAGCGACGGAAACCGTCGGCCCGGATCACGAAGTGGAAGTGCGCCGCGCCCTCGCTCGACCCCGGATAGGGAGCGGGCTTGATCGTCTCGAGCTCGAATCGCCCCTCGGCGTCGGAGCGGACGAAGGCGAAGAGCCGCGCCCGGTCGTCGTCGCCGGCGTCCTCCAGGGGCTCGTAGCGGCCGGAGGCGTCGGTGTGCGAGATCTCGAGCACCGCCCCCGCGATCGGGGCTCCGTCCGGCGAGCGCACCACCCGGCCCCGGACCCGCATCGGCTCGCCGGGCTCCCCCGGAGGCACCATCGCGACGCGCGATTCGCGCACGTGGTCGCGGAGCAGATCGCGCCAGGCGACCCTCCCCTCGGGGTCCTCCCGCAGCGGCGCGAAGCGCGGGTCGGCGAGGGTCCGCGCGGGCGTCGCGTATCCGCGGTCGAAGAGCTCGGCGAGCCGCGCGAGCGCCAGTTCGAGATCACCGGCGGCCACGGCTTCGGCGGCCGGCGCCAGCTCTTCGGCCGCGACGGCCGCCGGCGCCGCCGAGACGAGCGCCAGCGCCAGGGCGGCGACCGTCCCGATGCGAGTCATCCGGTCGATCATGCGCGGAGAATACTCCTTTCGGCGCCGCCCAGGCGCCGTCCACGGCGATGGCGGCCTCCCGATTCCATTGGACGCGACCTTGGCCAGGCGGTTCCGGAGTCGGTATCCTGTCACCGCTTTCCGATGGATTTCGTCGTCAAGAGCTTCGTCCAGGCCGGGGTCGTCGTACTCATCGTCTCGGTGCTCTGGCTCCTGCATCGGGCGCTCGCCGCGGTCCGGAAGCGTCCGGGCGAGCCCTGGCACGTCTGGCTGGGCCTCACCCGGCCGCCGTCGCTGCGGCTCGGACTCGCCCTCTTCGGCGCGTTCCTGGCGATCGGGGTGCTCTTCGCGCTGGTGAGCCACACCCTGGTCCCGGGACACGACGCGGTGGCGCAGAAGAGCCCGGCGTTCCGGATCTCCCAGCTGTCCCCGGCGGCCCGCCTCGCGGCGGCGCCCGCATACGCCTTCGTGATGACCGGCTTCTCCGAGGAGCTGCTCTTCCGCGGGTTCCTGGGCCGGCGCCTCATGCGCTGGCTCGGCGAGGGTCCGGGCAACCTGGCGCAGGCGGCCCTGTTCGGTCTCATGCACGTCGCCGTGGTCTACGCGGCCCTGCCCGATCCGGGCCTCGGTCTGGTCGCCTTCGCCGCGCTGGGCTCCGGGGCGATCGGCTGGGTCCTGGGCTGGGCGATGGCGCGCGACGGCGGCTCGATCTTCGCGCCCTGGCTCGGGCACTCGGCGGGCAACCTGGCGACGGTCTTCTTCTACCTCGCGTGGTCCCCGGCGGCCTGACCGGGCCGATCGAGACGCGGCGCGGCCCGGCTAACGCTTTTCCGGCGCCGTCCGCGCCGGCGGCAGCCGCCGGTCCCAGTCGAGGACGCGGAACTCGCGGAGCACCTCGAGCAGCGGCTCGAGCGGGATCGCCTCGAGCGTGCCGCGGGCGCTGGTGACCGTCGTCGCCTTGAAGATCGCGTTGTAGATCGCCTCTTCGGTGGCCTCGACCGTCGCCGCAAAGAGCGGCGACATCGACTCGTTGACCAGCGCCGGGGCGGTCACCGGCTCGCGGCTCGTCCGCGGCCGGCGCGCCCGCGGGTCGGCCGAGAAGGCGATGACGTAGTCGCCGGAGCCGTTGTGGGCGAACGAGCCGGTGCGGGCGAGCCCCAGCATCGCCCGCTGCGCAAGCCGGTCGAGGCTGCGGGCGTTGAGCGGCGCGTCGGTGGCGACGACCATCATGATCGAGCCGTCTCCGTCCCCGGGTTTCGACCCCTCGGACGCCGCGCCCGCGGCCTCGAGCTCGCTCCGGTACGCGTAGCGCCGGAGCGCGCGCCCGACCGGGGCGCCGTTGACCGTCAGGGTGCCGCCGAAGTTGGTCTGGACCAGGACGCCGACCGTGTGGCCGCCGAGCGCGTCGGGCACGACCCGCGAGCTGGTGCCGATGCCCCCCTTCCAGCCGAAGGCCTGGGTGCCGGTGCCGGCGCCGACGCTGCCCTCGGCCACCGGACCGTCGCGCGCCCCGTCGAGCGCCGCGTAAACCTCGTCGCGCCGGATCGGGTCGGCCCACATGTCGTTGACGACCGAGTCGTTGGTCTCGCCGACGATCGGGTTGAGCGTGTGCTCCCCCATCCCCGGCTGCTCGTACATCCACTCCTTGAGCGCGTTCGCCGCGCTCCAGACGCAGAGCGTGCAGGTGAGCAGGATCGGCGTCTCGATCTCGCCGAACTCCCGCACCTGGGTCTCGCCGACCAGCTTGCCGTAACCGTTGCCGACGTGGATCCAGGCCGGCACCGGATGGGTGTAGAGGTTGCCGGGGCCCGGGACGATCGCCGTGACGCCGGTCCGCACGTCGTCGCCGCGGACGACGGTCGCGTGCCCCACCCGCACCCCGGCGACGTCGGTGATCGCGTTGAGCGGCCCGGTCGGGAACGTGCCGACGACCAGCCCGGCCTCCCGCGCCCGCGGCCGGGCGCCGCTCTCCTCGGCGGCGGCCGGCGCGGGACCGGATCCGCCGAGCAGGCCGAGCAGCCCGATCAGAGCGACCAGGACGGCCGGACCGGGCGGCGCCACCCCGGCCGATCGGGGCGGCGCGACCGCCGTCGCCCGGGAGCCGCCTTTCGGGCTCCGAATCGATGGTCTGCGCACCTTCTTTCCTCCGGCCGAGAGCCTAGCACCCGGCCGCTCCGGCGACCCGCCCCCGGCGCTCGAAAAACTCTTTCCGACCGCTCGCGCTTCGGCTAGAATCCGTCGCCGGGACTCACATGCCACAAGCTCGGCCGCTGCCCTCCGCCCACGCCCACGAAGTCGAGCTCACCGCCGGCCGCCAGGCCCTCGCCGGCTGGAACTGGCACGAGGCCCGGGAGCGGTTCGAAGCCGCGCTCGAGACCGCCGAGACCGCCGGGGGCCAGGAGGGGCTGGCGACCGCCCTGTGCTGGCTGGGGGACATCCCGGCGGCGCTGCGGGCCTACGAGCGCGCCTTCGTCCTCTACCAGCAGCGGCTGGCGCCGCGCGACGCGGCCCGCCAGGCGATCTTCCTCGCCCTGGAGTACGCCGGCAGCCTGGGGGAGAACGCGGTCGCCAACGGCTGGCTGCGCCGCGCGCACCGGCTGCTCGACGGCCTCGAGCCCGGCCCCGAGCACGCCTGGCTGGCGCTCTGGGAGGGCCACATCGCCTTCCTGCTGCACGACGATCTCGAGACCGGGCGGCGCCGGCTCGCCGAGGGCCTGGCGCTCGCCCGGTCTCTCGAGCTGCGCGAGGTCGAGCTCTTCGCCGTCGGCATGGAGGGGCTCACCCTGGTCGCGGAGGGGCAGGTCCGCGA
>JBFJMD010000267.1:0-4370 GCA_041634115.1 Thermoanaerobaculia bacterium
CCTCGCCGTAGAGCTCGGCCGGGGTGACGACGTCTTCGACCGTCCCCGCTTCGCGCACCGCGAGCAGGCGGTGGAGGGCGTAGAGGCCGAGGACCACCGCGGTCAGGAAGAGGAAGTCGAGACCGCTCAGGTCGAACACGGTCATCGTCGCGCGCTCGCCGACGGAGGCGCTCCAGTCGAGCTGGACGCTCAGCCGCTTCTGCTGGAGCCAGTCGGCGCCGATCCCGGCGAGCGCCGGCGCCACGGTCGCGGCCAGGCCGCTGGTGAGCGCGTTGGTGGCCAGGAACGCGGTCGCCTTGCCGCGCGGCGCCAGCTTCAGCGTGATCGAGCCGGCGCAGAGATTGACGCCGGCGGTCGAGATTCCGGCCAGGACGTGGATCGCGAGGAGCAGCGGGATCGTCAGCAGATAGCGCTCGGGCAGGGTCGTGAACGGCCACATCGCGATGCTCACCACGAAGAGCCAGCCCGAGAGCGACAGCACCGCCTTGTTGCCCATGCGGTCCGCGAGCCGCCCCCAGATGCGGAAGAACGTGATGTTCGCGATCTGCGACAGCACCGCGAGGCCGAGCACCCAGGCCATCGGCATCTCCAGCCGCACCAGCAGGTAGACCGAGAAGAACGGCGCCGCCAGGTTGATCGCGAAGTTCCACGAGGCGAGGAAGAGGAGCAGCTTGCGGAAGTTCTCGTCGCGCGCCGGCTCGGTGAGGATCTCGACCAGGCCGCGTTCGGTGGCGAGCGCCATCGGCGGCTCCGGCACCCGCCCCAAAAAGCCCACCCCGAGCAGCCCGAAGACCCCGCCGAGCAGAAAGAGCGGGCTGTAGACCAGCACCGGGTCGGCGAACAGCCGGCCGCCATGGTCGATGAAAAAGCCGCTGGCCAGCGTCACCGCCGCCCCCGCCATGGTGGCGAGCGTCAGGCGCTTGGCGAAGAAGCGCCCCATGAAGGCGTCCGGGACCAGGTCCCGCTTCCAGGAGTTGAACGCCGAGTTGGCCAGGTTCGAGGCGGCGTAGAACAGCACCAGGCTGACCAGCAGCGCCGCCACCCGCCGCTCCGCCGGCACCACCCAGGGGATCGCCGCCACCAGCACCCAGAACGAGCGCCCGACGAGCAGGCTCAAGATCACCAGCGATTTGCGCCGCCGGATCTTCTCGACCAGCAGGATGGCGGGGATCTGCAGCAGCTGGGTGAGCGGTCCGACCGCCGCGATGATGCCGATGACGGTGTTCGACGCTCCCAGCAGCAGGGCGAAGGCGACGAGCAGGGCGCCGCCGGTGAGCGAGCCCATGACCTGCGACGAGACGCCGTCCATGAGCAGCATCCTCAAGCCCTCGTCGAGCCGGCGCGGCTCGAGCGCGGGGGCGTGCCCTTTCGCCTCGGCGGCCGCCCGCTTCTCTCGATCCGGCTTCCTGGTCCAGCGGCCGAGGAGCTTCATGCGCGGTGACGCGCCCTACCCGCGGCGCACCTTGCCCGCGGAGCGCCGGCCGGCGACCTCGACCGGCCGCAGGAGGCTCTCGGCGACCGGCACCAGGCCGCGGATGACCTCGTCACCCTGCGGGCTCTCGACCATCGCCACCAGGATGTAGCGGCGCCAGGTCGGGCCCCAGACGAGGATCGAGTCCGAGTGCCAGACCCTCCACGAGCCGGACTTGCGGAAGAGCCGCGCCCGCGGCGCCCGCTTCTCCACCACGCCGACGAACTTGTGGTGCAGGCCGGGGTCGCCGAGGTCGGCGAGGATCTGGCGCGAGCGCTCGGGGCTCAGGACCCGCCCGGTGGCGACGAGATAGTAGAAGCGGCAGACCTGGGTGACGGTGGCGGCGTGCGAGATGTCGCGCAGCGGATCGCCGACCCGGCGCCCCTCCTTGGCGTAGCGCTTGCCCACCCACAGGCCGCCGCCGCGCTCCTCGTCGTAGAGCTCGAAGCGCGGGTCGGTCATCACCGCGGCGATCTTGTCGAAGCCGAGCCGGTCGATCATGCGGGTGGCGGCGGGGTTGTCCGAGGTGCGGATCATCGCCGCCAGGTCGGCCTTGATCTCCGGGGTCTCCTTCAGGTGGCCGTCCTCGAAGGCGACGTAGGCGGCGAGCAGGATGGCGATCTTGGGCAGGCTCGCCGCGTACATCATGGTGCGGCCGTTGACCCGCGCGAAGCGCGGCGCCGCCGGGTCGGTCAGGTCGACGAGACCGACGGCGAGCTTCTTCCTGCGGACGAGATCCCTCCACGCCGGGCGCTTCTCGAGCTCCGCCCGGAGCGCCCGCTCGAGCGCCGGATCGACCGCGTCGTAGAGCGAGCGCCAGGACTCCTGCGGGACGGCGACCGGCAGCTCGGGCGCCGGCGCCGAGTCCAGCGGAATGGCGGCGAGGGCGAGGACCAGACAGGCGGGTGCGGCGAAGCGCATGCGCGATCTCTTCTTGTGGTCGACGGGGCGGCCGCGCGATCCGCGCCGGCCGCGTTCCCCGGGGGCGCCATCCTACAGCGGCTCCGGCGCCGCCGTCAGTCCCCCCGGCCCGCGTCCCGGATCTGGCTCTCGCTGCCGGTCTCCTTGACCACGGTCGGCTTGCGGGTCTGGACCACCGTCTCGATCGCCGCGGCGAGACGGGAGTGGTCCCAGGCCGAGTTGACCCGCAGGACGTTGGAGAGCAGCGCCACCAGGTAGCGCTTCTGGCCGGGTCCGGCGGCCGCCGGCGACTCGACGACGGCGATCGAGTTCATGAGGTTCCTGGCGTTGCCGCGATACTTGCCGCAGGTGAAGCCCTCTTCCGGGCGGCACTGGTAGAAGGAGCCGCTCTTGAAGTAGATCGCGGCGCCGGCCAGCTCGGGAGGGAAGGCGTAGCGGTAGCGCTTCTTCGTCATGTAGAGGTAGCGCTTCATCTCGAGGCTCGACCACTCGTCCACCATGCGGCCCTGCTCGATCCGCAGCAGCACCCGGACCAGCTCCCGGGGCGAGGCGAAAGACGACACGCCGGGCACCCGCGCCTGGCTGACCCGGGTCCAGAAGGTCCCCTGGCGGATGTTGGCGAGGTCGATCCCCGCCGCCGCCAGCGGTTCGTTGACGACCGCCAGCGACAGCGCCGTCAGGTCGGCCTTCGGGGTGTCGCGCAGGAAGGCGGCCTCCGCCTCGCGGCTCGGCGGGTAGTCCTTGCCGAAGTGCCGCAGCAGCATCGCCTCCTTCCAGATCATCGCCCCGGCCGAGTTGGCCGACGCCGAGATCGCGTGGTCGATCCACTCGGAGAGGGTGAAGCGGTCGCCGAGCTGGACGACGGAGAAGCGGTTGCGTCCGGTCTCGGGGTCGTACTTGGGCACCGTGTGGGGGTCGCCGAGCGCCCAGTCGGTGGCCTCCATCACCCGCTCGCGCAGCACCCGCTCGCGGTCGGCGACGGCGGGATAGACCCGCTTCAGGCTGTCGAAGAGCCCGATCATGCAGAGCACCTTGCCGACGCTGCCCGGGAGCTGCCCCTGGTTCTCGCGCAGCCCCGCCCAGATGATGTCCCCGGGGTCGGTGATGTCCACCACCGCCACCGCGTACGAGGGATCGCGGGTGCGGAAGATCGAGTCGAGCGCCGCCTGCAGCACCGGGTCCTTGGGGGCGCCGGCGACGTCCCAGGTCCGGTTCGCCTCCGCCAGCGAGAGGCGGACGGCGCTCGTCGGCAGCAGCGCGCCGGCGGGCAGCTTGGCGGCGCCCGGGGTCTCCTGCGAGCTCAGATAGCCGGCGAGGCGGCGGATGCCGGTGCGCTCGCCGCCGTCGAGCGGGTAGGAGTCGGCGGGGCCGGTCGAGCCGAGCAGCGCCAGCAGGACGAGCGTCCCGGCGAGGGCGAGCGGGGTGAAGCGCCGGAGGCGGGCGGGCGGCTTTGGGAGGTCTCGTGGCATCGGTGGGATCGCGATCAGCTCGCGGGCTCCGCCTGCGGCCGGGCGAGCGGGGCGTCGAGCCGGGTCTGCGGCGGCGGCGCGCCGCCGGCCACCAGCGGCTCGAGGATGCGGTCGGCCTTGAGCTGCCCGCGCTCGACCAGGGGCCGGATCTGGAACAGGGTCAGCTCGCCGGCGACGAAGCCGAACTCGATGTCCCACGGCAGGGGCCTGCCGTCGGCGCCCTTCGCCGGAACCAGCTTCTCGTCGACCTCGGCGGCGAGCCGGCGCAGGGCCTCGCGCTCGTCGGTGGTCAGCACCTGCCCGGCGGGCGCCGGCACCCAGTCGACGCCGCCCCCCGGCGCCAGCCGCCGGCGGTAGGGCGCCTTGGCCTCGCCGACCAGGGTCACCGTGCCGTCCGGCCGCAGCACCAGGGTCTCCGCGGCCTCGCCGTCCACCGCCCCGCCGACGCCCCACGAGGTCGCCACCGTGAGTCCCTCGCCGCGGGTCGCGAGGTCGGCGGTGACCAGGAC
>JBFJMD010000268.1:0-4364 GCA_041634115.1 Thermoanaerobaculia bacterium
CTCGAGCTCGGCAGCCCGTGCCCGCGCCGCCGCGGCCCCCGCCTCCGCCAGCCGCACGTCGGCCTCGGCCTGCCGCAGCCGCTCGCTCGCCTCGGAGTCGTCGAGGCGCACCAGCAGCCGGCCGCGCTCGACGGACTCGCCGATCCGCGCCAGGACCTCGACGATCCGCCCCGAGGTCTCCGGCCGGATGGCCACCTGGTTGCGGGCCCGCACCACGCCGGGCATCGTCTCTTCGATCGGCAGCGCCCCGAGGCGGGCCTCGACCGCCTCGACCAGGGGGACCTGCCGGGCGGCGACCTCGTCCGGAGCGGAGCCCGAGCCGCAGCCGAGCACGACCGCCAGCAGGGCGACGGTCGCAATGGGGATCGGGAGCCGAGGAGACATCGGGAACCGGGTCGGCCGGACGGCCAAGAATACACCGGGATCCGGTCCGGTCGGCACCGGGCCAGGGGCGGGCATCCGATAGGCTCTCGGGGTGACCTTCGAGATCGTCTTCATGCTGGCCCTGCTGGCGGCGGCCCTGGCGCTCTTCGCGATGGAGGTGCTGCCCATCGAGGTGACGGCGCTGCTGGTGCTCGGCGCGCTCCTGGTCAGCGGCACGATCACGGTCGAGCAGGCCCTGTCGGGCTTCAGCAACAAGGCGGTCATCACCATCGGCTGCCTGTTCGTCCTGAGCCACGCGCTGACCAAGACCGGGCTCGTGCGCTGGGCCGCCGAGCGGCTCGCGGCCTGGGCGGGGAACCGCTACTGGCTGGGCGTCGGCTCGCTGCTCGTCGCCGCCGGGCTGCTCTCGGGCTTCCTCAACAACACCGCCATCGTGGCCATCTTCATCCCCCTGGCGCTCGACCTCTGCGCCCGGCTCCAGGTCAGCCCCAGCCGGGTGCTCCTGCCGCTCTCCTACGCCTCGATCTTCGGAGGCACGCTGACCCTGATCGGCACCTCGACGAATCTGCTGGTCAGCTCGATCGCCGAGGCCTCCGGCGAGCCGGCGCTGGGCATGTTCGAGTTCCTGCCGGTCGGGGCGGTCTTCTTCGCGCTCGGGCTCGGCTACCTGCTGACCGTCGGCGACCGGCTGCTGCCGTCCCGGGTCGAGCCCGGCGACCCGACCGCGAGCTACGGCCTCGGCCCCTACTTGAGCGAGGTGCGGGTGGACCCCGATTCGTCGCTGATCGGTCAGACCTGCCGCGGCGCCGAGCTCGGCCGCCAATACGCGGTCAACGTGCTGGGCATCCTGCGCGGCGGGCGGCGCCTCGGCGGCAGCATCGACCGGGTGCCGGTCAAGGAAGGGGACCTCCTGATCGTCCAGGCGCAGGTGGACGACCTGCTCCGGATGCGGCGCGAGCTCGGCCTGTCGCTGCTCCCGGAGGTCAAGCTGTCCCAGAAGGAGCTCGCCGAAGAGGGCCTGGTGACCGCCGAGATCCTGGTCGCCCCGCGCAGCCGCCTCGTCGGGCGCACCCTGGTGCAGGCCGATTTTCGCGGCCGGCTCGGCGGCTTCGTGATGGCGATCCGCCGCCACTCCGAGACGCTGCGCGAGAAGGTCGCCAGCATCGTCCTCGAGCCCTGGGACGCGCTGCTGACCCTCGTCTCCGAAGACCGGCTCGAGGAGATCCGGAGCTCGCGGGATCTGATCGTCCTGACCGAGCTGCCGATCCAGCTCCGGCGCCAGCGCTTCTGGTGGCTGGTGCTGATCGTGCTGCCGGTCGTCGTGCTGCTCGCGGCCACCGGCGTCCTGGAGATTGCCGCCGGCGCGCTGCTCGGAGTCGTCGTGCTGCTCGCCTTCCGCCTGCTGTCGCCGTCCGAGGCCTACGGCGCCGTCTCCTGGCAGGTGGTCTTCCTGATCGCCACCTTCGTGCCGGTCGGCCAGGCGGCGATCGCCACCGGCACCGCCGACTTCATCGCCCAGGCGATCGTGCGCCTCGCGGACCTGCTTCCCCTGGCCAAGCCCTACGCCGTCCTGGCGCTGCTCTACCTCGCCACCTCGCTTCTGACCCAGGTCGTCACCAACGCCGCCGCGGCGATCATCCTGGCCCCCGTGGCGCTGAGCCTCGCGGCCGGGCTCGGCGTCGAGCCGCGCGCCTTCCTCATGGCGGTCTGCTTCGCGGCCTCGGCCGAGTTCATGACCCCGGTGGGCTACCAGACGAACCTGATGGTCTACGCGCCGGGAGGCTACCGCTTCCTCGACTACACCCGCTTCGGGGCGCCCCTCAACCTGGTGTTCTGGCTGACGGCGACGTTTCTGCTGCCGCGGGTGTGGCCGTTCTGAGCGCGCGAGCTCATCCCCCCGGGCGGCTCGCGGCCTCGGTCCGCTGTCGCTTCTGAGCGAGGAAGGCCGCCGTCGACTCAGCCGGCCGCCAGCTCCAGGCCGGCGGTTTCGAGCTTGCGGTCTTCGTCAAGATCGACCGGGGCCGCCTTGACCCGCCGGTGGTCGACTCATAGAATGAGGCGTGATGAGGCAAATGACGATTCGAGGGTTCGACCGCCGACTCGAGCGCTATCTGCGCGAGCTGGCGAGCGAGCGGGGCATCTCGCTCAACCGGGCCGCGCTGGCGGTGCTCCGCCGCGGCGCCGGGCTGGAGCCGGAGCAGCGTCGGGGCAGAGGGGTCGGCGCCGCCCTCGACCGCTTCGTCGGCTGCTGGTCGAGCGACGAGGAGAGGGAGTTCTTGGCCGCGATCGAGCCCTTGGAGCAGATCGACCCGGATCTCTGGCGGTGAAGCTGCTCCTCGACACCAACGCCTACTCCGCCCTGATGCGCGGCCATCGGGCCGTGGCCGCGACGGTGCGGCGAGCCGAGGCGGTGCTGCTTTCGGCGATCGCGGTCGGCGAGCTTCTCTATGGTTTCCGCCACGGAGAGCGGTTCGAAGAGAACGCGGCCCGGCTCGAGGCCTTTCTCGCGAATCCGTTCGTGACGCTGCTCGAGGTGGGTTACGCCACCGCCGACCGCTTCGCCCGCATCGCCGCCTCCCTGCGCCGCAAGGGAGAGCCGATCCCGACGAACGACATCTGGATCGCCGCCCACGCGATGGAGGCCGGCGCCGACCTGCTGTCGTCGGACGCCCACTTCGGAGCGGTCGACGGCCTCGCGTGGATCCCCTTCTCGCCCACCGAGGAGGACTCCGTCCGAGAGCGGGTCCTGCGCGACTACCTGGCCGAGCCGGAACGGCCCGAAAAAGCCTGACGAACGCGACTTCTGGACGTCGGAGCCGAGCCCACCGTCAGTTCAGATACCAGATCGCGGCGTTCAAGACGGCTGCAAACCCGACCCAGGCCAGATACGGAAGCAGAAGCCAGGCCGCCGGCGGGCAGCTGCGAAACGCGGCCGCCACCGTCGCGGCGATCGCCATCCACAGAATGACGATCTCGACGAGCGCGGCGCCGGGGGCGCGCATGCCGAAGAAGATCCAGGACCAGAGGGCGTTGAGGAGAAGCTGCACTCCCCAGAGCACGAGAGGCGTCATCGACCGGCCGCGGCTCTTCCACAAGAGCCAGCCGGAGACCGCGATCAGCGCATAGAGCACCGTCCACACCGGTCCGAAGAGCCAAGCCGGTGGAGTCCAGCCCGGCTTGACGAGCTCGGCGTACCAGGGCCCGGGCGGAAACAGCGCGCCCAGGGCGGCCGCCGAGAAGGCGGCCACGAAGAAAAGCAGCAAGACGGCGAGCGAGCGCATGACGACTACCGACCGATGGAGCTCTCCGCGGCCAAGGAGTCCCGGTCTACCGACCTCGGAGAGGCGTCTCGGGCACCTCGACGCGCCGCTCCGCGTGAAAGACGCGGTCGCCGTGGATGTCCTCGAGCGCGACCACGAACAGGTAGACGCCCGGCCGCAGGCGGCGCTCGAAGACGACCGACAGGGGCGAGCCGCGGGACTCCTCGGCCGGAAAATCGTACCGGTAGCGGAAGGTCTCGAAGACCTCGCCGTCCCGCAGCACCTCGCCGTTGAGGATGAAGTTGTAGGACGACTGCGCTCCGAGCTTCTCGGCGCGGGCCGCAGCGGGCGGAACCGCCAGGACCCCCTGGACGGCGACGCGCTCGCCGCGATCGGCTTCGAACCGGAACTCGAGCGTGGCCTCGAGCGGCTCCGCGCCGGGCGCCGGCTGGGTCGAGGCGGCCTGGAAGGTCGCGAGCCATTCGGGGTCCCGGGGCGGCGGCGGAGCGCCCACTCCGACCGGCCCCAGCGGTCCCGCGCCGCGCACCCAGCCGAAGTCGGTGATGAGCTCTCGCAGGTCACCCAGATACGCCCCGCGGCAGTCGTAGCGCAACAGATCCAGGAAGATCTGCTCCTGGCCGAGGAGCGGAGCCGTCGGCGCGCCTGGGTTGAGCAACAGGACGTTGTGGCCGTCGGCGGGCTTCCAGAGCCGATACCCAC
>JBFJMD010000269.1:0-4347 GCA_041634115.1 Thermoanaerobaculia bacterium
CGGCGACGGCGTCGTCGCGGTGCTGCCCTCGGACCACCGCATGGAAGACGCCGCGGCCTTCCGGCGGACGCTCGAGGCGGCCGGCGAGGCCGCCGCGGCCGAGGACCGGGTGATCGCGCTGGGGGTGCCGCCGACGCGGCCGGAGACCGGCTACGGCTACCTCGAGCTGGGCGAGGCGCTCGAGGCGGGCAACGGGCTGCGGCGGGTGGCCCGCTTCACCGAGAAGCCGCACGAGGACGACGCCCGCGCCTTCGTCGCCAGCGGCCGCTACCTCTGGAACGCGGGCATCTTCGTTTTCCGCGGCTCGACCCTGCTCGAGCACCTCGGGCGCTTCGAGCCGGAGATCGGGCGCGGCCTGCGCCGGATCGCGGAAGACCCGGCGGCGCTCGCCGACGCCTACTCCCGGCTGCCGGCGATCTCGATCGACTACGCGGTCATGGAGCGGCTGGAGGAGATCGCCGCCCTGCCGCTCGACTGCGGCTGGAGCGACCTCGGCTCCTGGGAGGCCCTCGCCGAGGTGCTCCCGGCCGACGAGGCGGGCAACGCCGCGCGCGGCGACACCCTGACGCTGGACGCCGCCGGCAATCTGCTCTACGCCGACGGCGGCACGATCGCGGCGCTCGGCGTCCGCGACCTCGTCGTGGTGCGCACCGATCGCGCCGTGCTGGTGGCGCCCAAAGAGCGCTCGCAGGAGGTGCGGCGCATCGTCGCCGAGCTCGAGGCCCGGCGGCGCGACGACCTGCTCTGAGGAGAGGGCCCGAGTTGCTGCCGGCTCGCGTCGCCTACGGCGGAGAGGAGGTGCCGCTCTCCGAGCTTCCGGCGCCCCTGCCGCTCGACCGTCTGGCCCCGGGAGCGGGGCCCTGGGAGGCGGAGCTCGGCTTCGGCAAGGGCCGCTATCTCCTGGGGCGGGCGGCCGAGGAGCCGCGGGGCCGGTTCCTGGGGATCGAGGTCGCCTCCCGCTACTACCGGATCCTGCGCGACCGCGCCGCCCGGCGAGGCCTCCGCAACCTGGTGCTGGTGCGGGGCGAGGCCCTCTACCTGCTGGCCGCCGCCCTGCCCTGCGGCTTCGCCCGCGCGGTGCACGCCTACTTCCCCGACCCCTGGCCGAAGAGCCGCCACCTCAAGCGCCGTCTGTTCGACGCCGAGACGGTGGACCTGGTGCTGGGGCTGCTGGCGCCGGGCGGGCGGCTCTACTTCGCCACCGACCACCTGGAGTACGGGGCCGCCGTGCGCGAGCTCCTGGAGTCGCACGGCGCGCTGCGGGTGGCCGTCCGCCGCGACCTCTGGGCGGACGGGCCGCGCACCAACTACGAGGCGAAGTACGTCGCGGAAGGACGCCCGATCGCCCGGCTCGAGGCGGCGCTCGCGCCGTCGGCGGCCGCGGGCCTGCTGCACCCGCGGGGCCGGAGCGGGGTGCTGGCCGCGCGCGGGTCGCTCGGTCGAGAGGGGGGCTCGTGACCGGTCTCGCCGCCCTGCTGCCCTACTTCCGCGCCCGCCGGCGCCAACTCGCCGCCGGGGTCCTGGCGATCCTCGGCTCGGCGGCGGTGGGGCTCGCCTCGCCGATCGTGGTCGGGCTGGCGATCGACGCCTTCGTCGAGGCGCCGACGGGCCGCACGCTCGCCGGCTACGCGCTGCTCCTCGTCGCCATCGCGGCGGTCCAGGGCGTCTTCACGTTCTCGCAGCGGCTGATCCTGGTGACCGTCAGCCGCGACATCGAGAACGACCTGCGCAACGCCTACTTCGCCCATCTCGAGCGCATGCCGCAGGCCTACTTCCAGGACCGCTCGGTCGGCGACCTGATGGCCCGCGGCACCAACGATCTGCAGGCCGTGCGGATGATCTGCGGCCCCGCGATCATGTACAGCGCCAACACCCTCTTCACCGGCCTCGGGGCGCTCTTCTTCATGAGCCGGATCCACGGGCTGCTGACGCTGCTGGCGCTGGGCACGATGCCGCTCGTGGTGCTGGCGACGAAGGTCCTCGGCCAGCGCGTGCACACCCTCTTCATGGGCGTCCAGGAGCAGTTCTCGGCGCTCTCGGCGCGGGTCCAGGAGAGCCTCGCCGGGGCGCGGCTGGTGCGCGCCTACGCCCAGGAGGCGGCGGAGCTCGAGGCCTTCGGCGAGCTCAACGCCGAGTACGTCGCCCGCAGCCGGCGCCTGATCCGCTGGACCTCCGCCTTCCACCCGCTGCTCCAGTTCCTGGTCGGCCTCGGCTACGTGGCGGTCCTCTGGTACGGCGGCACCCTGGTCTGGGGCGGCGAGATCACCGTCGGCCAGTTCGTGACCTTCAACTTCTTCCTGGCCAAGCTGATCTGGCCGATGATCGCCATCGGCTGGGTGACCAACCTGGTGCAGCGCGGCCGCGCCTCGCTCGAGCGGATCACCGACGTGCTCGCCACCGAGCCGGCGATCCGGGACCGGCGGCCGACGCCGGCCGCGGCCCTCCTCCCGATCCGGGCGGCGGCCGCGCCGCGCGGGGCGGTGGCCTTCCGGCGGCTGACCTACCGCTACCGCGAGGGGTCGGCGCCGGCCCTCGCCGAGGTGGACTGCGCGGTCGAGGCGGGCGGCACCCTGGCGGTCGTCGGCCGCACCGGCAGCGGCAAGAGCACCCTGCTGTCGCTGGTGCCGCGGCTCGTCGAGCCGCCGCCGGGGGCGGTGCTGGTGGACGGGACGGACGTCCTGCGGCTGCCGCTGGCGGAGCTCAGATCGTGGATCGGCATGGTGCCGCAGGAGTCGTTCCTCTTCTCGGCCTCGGTGGGCGAGAACATCGCCCTGGGGCGCGACGGCGCCCGCCGCGACGAGCTGCTCGAGGCGGCCCGGCTGGCCGGGCTCGAGGCCGACCTCGAGCGCTTCCCGCGCGGGCTCGACACGCTGGTGGGGGAGCGCGGGATCACGCTCTCGGGCGGTCAGAAGCAGCGCGTCGCGCTGGCGCGGGCGCTGCTGCGGCGGCCGCGGATCCTGATCCTCGACGACTGCCTGTCGGCGGTGGACACGCAGACGGAGGAGACGATCCTGCGCAACCTCGAGACGGTCTTCACCGGGCGCACGGTGCTGCTGGTCTCGCACCGGATCTCGGCGGTGCGCAAGGCGGACCGGATCGTGGTGCTGGAGGGCGGGCGGGTGGCCGAGGAGGGGACCCACGACGAGCTGCTCGCGCTGGGCCGCCTCTACGCCGATCTGGCCCGCCGCCAGCAGCTCGAAGAGGAGCTCGCGGCGGTCTGATCGGGGACAGGCACGGTATTCGCCGAATTCGGTGCCTGTCCCCAAAATCGCGGGGGCACCGCCTGCGATAGCATCCCGGCATGCGCGTCGTGATCTCCGGCGGGAGCGGGCTCATCGGGCGCCGGCTGGTGGATCGGCTGATCCAGGCGGGACACCGGGCGGTCGTCCTGAGCCGCAGCCCGGAGCGGGTCACCGACCTGCCCGAGGGGGCGGCGGTGGCGCCCTGGGACCGCGAGGCCGTGGACGACCTCGCGGCGACGGTCTCGGGCGCCGACGCCGTGGTCCACCTCGCCGGCGAGAACATCGGCGGCGGCCGCTGGACGGCGTCCCGCAAGCGCCGGATCCGGGACAGCCGGGTCGAGGGCAGCCGGGCGGTCGCCGAGGCGATCGAGCGCGCGGAGCCGCGCCCGCCGGTCCTGATCCAGGCTTCGGCGGTCGGCTACTACGGCGCCTCGGGGGACGAGGAGCTGACCGAGGCGAGCCCCCCGGGGGAGGATTATCTGGCCACGACCTGCCGGGAGTGGGAGGCGGCGAGCGCGGGCGTCGAGGCGCTGGGCGTGCGGCGGGCGGTGATCCGGACGGGCGTCGTTCTCAGCACCCGCGGCGGCGCGCTGCCGCGGCTGATGCTGCCGTTCAAGCTCTTCGCCGGCGGCCCGGCCGGCGACGGCCGCCAGTGGCTCCCCTGGATCCACGTCGAGGACGAGGTCGGGGCGATCCGCTTCCTGATCGAGCGCACCGAGGCCGTGGGGCCCTTCAACCTGACCTCGCCGCAGCCGCTGACCAACCGCGACTTCGCCAAGGTCCTGGGCTCGGTGATGGGCCGCCCCAGCCTGCTGCCGGCGCCCGCCTTCGCCCTCAAGCTGGCGCTCGGCGAAATGTCCACACTCGTCCTCGACGGGCAGAGGGCGCTGCCGGCGCGGCTCGTCGAGCACGGCTTCGCCTTCCGGTTTCCCGAAGCGCGCGCCGCCCTCGAGGACCTGCTGGCCTGACGCGGTGAGGTTCCGCCGCCGGTTCGAGGTCGAGGCGTCGGCCGCCGCGGTGGCGGAGTTCCACCGCTCGCGGGCGAGCCTCGAGGCCATCACCCCGCCCTTCGTCCCGCTGCGGGTCGAGCGGGCCCCGGAGCGGC
>JBFJMD010000270.1:0-4333 GCA_041634115.1 Thermoanaerobaculia bacterium
CAGGCCCAGGTTGACGCAGGCGTCGGTGGCCATGATCGCCGGGCCGCCGGCGTTGGTGACGATCGCCACCCGGTCGCCGGCCGGCAGCGGGCAGCGGTCGAGGGCGCGGGCGACGTCGAAGAGGTCCTCGATGGTGTTGGCCCGCAGCACCCCGCACTGGGCGAGGAAGGCGGAGACGGTCAGGTCGGTGCCGGCGATCGCGCCAGTGTGGCTGGTGGCGGCGCGCGCCCCGGCCTCGGTGCGCCCGGATTTCACGATCAGGATCGGCTTCTTGCGCCCCACCCGCTTGGCGATCTCGGTGAAGCGGCGCGGGTTGCCGAAGGATTCGAGATACATGCAGACGACCCGGGTCGCCTCGTCGTGCTCCCAGTGCTCGAGCAGGTCGTTGCCGGAGACGTCGGCCTTGTTGCCCATCGACGCGAACTGGGTCAGGCCGAGGCCGAGATCGGAGGCGGCGTTCAAGATCGCCACCCCCAGCGCCCCCGACTGGCTGACGAAGCCGACCGAGCCCGGGCGCGCCGGCGTCGGCGCGAAGGTGGCGTCCATCGACACCGCCGGGTCGGCGTTGATCACCCCCATGCAGTTGGGGCCGATCATCCGAACCCCGGCGCGGCGCACGGTTTCGCGCAGCTCGGCCTCGAGGCGGGCGCCGGCCTCGCCGGTCTCGCCGAAGCCGGCGGTGATGACCACCAGGCCCCGGACCCCGACCTCGAGCGTCTCGCGGACGATCCCCAGCACCGCGTCGCGCGGCACCATGACGACGGCCAGATCCACCGGGTCCGGCACCGCGGCGATCGACGGGTAGGCCTTGAGCGAGTGGATGACGTCGGCCTTCGGGTTGACCGGGAAGATGGCGCCGTTGAACTCGTTGACGATCAGGTTGTGGAGCAGCGCGAAGCCGATCGAGTCGCGCCGCCGCGAGGCGCCGACGACGGCGATCGAGCGAGGCGAGAAGATGGGGTCGAGCGGTCGATCGGGCATCTGGGTTTCCCGGGGGATTCGAGCGGGCCGCCGGGGGGCCGGGGCGGGTGAGCTTATCAGCGCCTCGCCGCCTCTCGCCGCCGGGGTAGCCGCCGCGGTCGGGCGTGCTATACTGCCCTCCAAGTACTGGCACGAGAGTCGGTGCGGGAGCCGGGGGACGGCCCCTTCCGAAACCTAGCGAGCTTCGAGTCGAGATTCGAGGTCGATCATGAAAGAGCTTGTCAAATCCGCAAACAGCCTGGCCTGGGCGGCGTCGCTCTATCCGGCGCAGTGGCTGCTCGATTTTCTGCCGCAGCAGCCGAATCAGGCGAAGACCGAGCCGCTGCCCGAGCCCAAGCAGCCGACCAACATGCAGGAGACCTTCGAGTACTACACGGCGGCGATCGAGAAGGACTTCGGCAACACGGTCCGGGCGACCTACCGGGTGGGCGATCAGGTGCAGAGCCTGATGGTGGACCTGACCGCCGGCTTCTTCCGGCTGCAGTCCTACAACCCACTCGAGCTGATGAAGATGAACCTGGATCTGACCGAAGCCGTCGCCGACACCCTACGGCAGTATCTTCCCGGCGGCGCCAAGGGGGCCGAGCAGAACCGGCCCTGGGGCTGGGGACCGGTCGATCCGCCGGACAACTAGCGGCTCGCGGGGCGTCGTCGTCGGGGCGCCAGACGGGAGCCGCTTTCTTCAGGGGGAGGCCTCGAAATGAATCCGCAAGCAGCGACGGCCAGCAAGAAAGTCAAGCCCGCGCGGGCGGCGCAGTCGAAGTCCGCGCAAGCGGTGCAGGATCTGGTGAGCAAGGCCGCGTACCTGCCGCTGTTCTCACTGCCGTCCTCGGATCCCGGCAAGGGCGACAAGCCGATCGGACCGATCCCGTTCCTGAGCGAGGTGATCCTGACCGGCGTCAGCGTCAACGAGGCGCCCCATCGGTTCCGGGTGGTGGTGGACTCCCCGACGAGCGACAAGGGGCTGTCTTCCTCTCACGAGGTCGGCGAGCAGGTGGCCGACATCGCCGTCGAGTTCCGCATCACTCCAAACGACTTCGAGGCCGGACCCGGGCGCTGGCCGCCGCCGACGCTCTTCCTGCCGGTCACGGGCCAGAGATTCACGTTCCCGAAGGGAAAGTTCTCGTTCCTGGACACCGGCAAGAGCGGCTTCCGGGGCTTCGGCTCGGGGCACACCTTTCCGATTTCCGTCGGCGACGACTTCATCATCCGGGTCGGCGCGGTGATCCTGATGCTCGAAGGGCTCGGCAAGTTCGAGGGGCTCCAGGGCTGTGTGGTCGTCAACGGCATCATCAAGCCGCCGCAGGAGCTCAAGCTCTTCATGGTCCCGCGGGTGATGGATCCCAACGGCGTCCTCACCGCGAAGCCCGGCGCCGACATCCGGCCCCTCCAGGTCGAAAAAGACCCCGACCCGGACACCTCTTTCCTCTTCTTCCTGTCGGAGCCGGACCCGGACAATCCGATCACGGTCAACCGGGCGGCCGACGGGCGGATCCTGAGCGTCAATCTGTCCGAGCGCCTGCAGCGGGTCACGGTCGACTTCGACATCACCGCCGAGCACGGCATCCGCAGCAAGACGGAGACGTTCGAGACCGTCGGGACGCATCGCAGCACGCTGGTCTTCGACCCGGACGCCGCCACCGAGACCCCGGTCCAGAACGAGCAGCCGCCGTTCGAGATCGAGCGCCATCACGTCACCCGCCTGTACTCGGTCGACGACGTCTACTCCTTCCACGACGACAAAGGCCGGGTGATCGGCACCCTCCAGTCCAACATCCGCGAGGGCAGGGCCTTCCGGACCGAGGTGGACGGGGCGGCGAATCCGGTCTACCGGGTCGGCGGCGCCGGGCCCTTCCTGGAGGGCACCGGGCAGTTCGCCGGCGTCGTGGGGATGGCGTCGGTCAACGGCTGCATCAGCCTCGATCCGCCCGCGGTCTCGAACCTCTACATGCTCCGGATCATCGATCCGCAGGGCAACTTCAAGACCGGCGGCTAGGACCGGAGAGCTGGCGGCTTAGGCCGCCGGGAAGCCCGGCGCGGCGAGAACGTCGCGGATCTGGGCCTGGTGCCGGAGCTCGTGGTTGGCGAGGGTCTCGAGCACCCCGGCGGCGTTGGTGAAGCCGGTCAGCGGCTGGTAGAACTTGAGCTCCCGCAGGTCGGCGCCGCCGGTCGCCTCCGCCATGCGATCGACCGAGTCGGGAAAGTCCTCGAGCTCTCGCCGCAGCGTCTCGCCCGCCCGGCCCTGCTCGGGGGCGGTGAGCGGCGGCGACTTGGCGGGCACCGCGCGCGAGCGGAACATCGCGCCGCGCACGCTCTCGGGCACGAAGAGGTTGACCGCCAGCAGCGGCGGCTCGAGGAACGGCAGCAGCGCGTCCGGGAAGCAGGGCAGCGAGAGGCCGTAGTCGGAGAGGGAGCGCCGGATGAAGGGCCTCTTGCCCTGCCCCTTCAAGCGCAGCAGCTCCTTGATCTCGCTGCCGAAGAGCTCGTCGAACCGGTGCAGGTGGTCGAGGACTTCGCCCACCGACCAGATCTCCGGCTTCGGCTTGAAGTCGAGCTGCTGCTGCGAGAGCCCCTCGGCCAGCTTCAGGGTCTCGCCGCGCACGGTGCGGAAACGCTCGAGCTCGCGGTATTTCAAGGTCCGGGCAGACTATCAGACCCTCCCGGCCGCCGCCGGCACCAGCACCCGCAGCCGCTCGGGCGCGAGCCGGATTCGCCGCACCGCCCGGTCGCCCGACGCCGGCAGCGGGTCGCCGTCGAGCTGGAAGAGCGCCCCCGGCGGCGCCTCGATCTCGATCTCCCCGGCGGCGAAGGACTCGACGTCCGGCCGCCCGAGGTGGCGGCCCAGGAGCAGGTCCCTCGCGAAGCCCAGGGTCGCCGCCCGCCCGGCGCCGGAGAAGACCACGACGTTGAGCCGGCCGTCGTCGGGCCTCGCGGCCGGCGCCATCTTCCAGGGGCCGCCGTAGAAGGGGATGTTGGCGGCCACCGCCAGGGTCCCCTCGCGCGCGCGGCCCTCGGCTCGCACCGCCAGGCGCGGATAGCCGTAGGACCACCAGGCGCCGAGCGCCGCCGCAACGACGCCGGCCCGGCCGAGCCGGCGCTTCGCCCGCGAGTCGGTGCGCGCCAGGGCTAAGGCGTCGAGCCCGGCCGAGGCCTGCATCAGGAAGGGCTCGCCGTCGCAGAGGCCGACGTCGAGCTCGCGGGTGCCGGAGCGGTCGCGGTCGCCGGCACCGGCCCGCGCGTAGGCCCGGGCGGCGGCGAGCGGCCGCGGCGGCACGCCGAGCACCCGCGCCATCACGTTCGTGGTGCCGGCGGGCAGGAAGGCGAGCCCGGTCGGGGAGCCCAGGAGCCCGGC
>JBFJMD010000271.1:0-4306 GCA_041634115.1 Thermoanaerobaculia bacterium
GCGCTCGCCGTCGGAGAGCTCGTAGTCGAAGCCCTCGCCGGCGAGCACCAGCCCCTTCGGGCGCGGCCGCTGCGGGTCGTCGGCCGCCGGGACCTCGGACTCGGCGCCGCGGCGGCCGAAGAACCAGCTCGCCGCCACCCCGACGACGACGAGCGTCAGCACCAGGAGCAGCCACCGCCGCGCCCGCACCACCGGCAGGTATCTCGCCTTGCGCGCCATCGTCCGATTCTACGCGGCCGGGGCGGAAGGGCTCAGACCGTCCGGGCGTCGACCAGCCGCACCACCGGTCCCCCAGTGTAGCGGTCGAGCTCGATCGCGCCGAGGACCTCGAACCGGGGACCGAGCTCCGCGATCCGATCCGCCCACCCCCAGCCGACCAGCTCGACGCCGGCGCCGCTCTCCCCCGCCGCCGAGAGCGCCGCGTGGCCTTTGCCGAATCGCCGCGGCGGGCGCCGCGCCGACAGCGGCCCGACGCGGAAGAGCGGCCGCGGGTTGGCCTCGCCGAAGGGCTCGAGGCGGCGCAGCTCGTCGAGGAGCGCGGCGTCGATCCGCTCCGGCGCCAGCACGCCCTCGTAGTCGAGGCGGCGCTCGAAGAGGGCCGGGTCCCAGGCCCGCGCCGCCTCCTCCCAGCGCGCCCGCAGCGATTCCAGCCGCTCGGAGCGGGCGGTCAGCCCCACGGCCTGCGAGTGCCCGCCGAAGCTCTCCAGCTCCGAGCGGAACCCGGCGATCAGCTCGTGCAGGTGGATCCCCGGCAGGCTGCGGCCCGAGCCGGTGGCGGTCTCCCCCTCGACGCAGAGCAGCAGGGTCGGGCGCCGCAGCTCGCGGGCGAGGCGGCCCGCCGCGATCCCCACCACGCCACGGTGCCAGTCGGCGCTCCAGGCCGCCACCAGCGGCGGCAGCTCGCCGCGGGCGGCGATCGCGCGCCGTGCCTCGTCCTCGACCCGCTCCTGCTCCTCGCGGCGCTCCTGGTTGCGCCGTCCGAGCTCGGCGGCCAGCGCCTCGGCGCGCGCCCGATCCCTGGTGAGCAGCAGCTCGAGCGCCCCCTCCGGCCCCTCCATGCGGCCGGCCGCGTTGAGCCGCGGCCCGAGCCGGAAGCCGACGTCCGCGGCCGACAGCGGCGGCTTGACCCCGGCCTCGCGAAAGAGGGCCTGCAGCCCCGGCGAGCGGGTCCGCCCCAGGGCCGCCAGCCCGAGGGCGGCGATCACCCGGTTCTCGCCGGCCAGCGGCACGACGTCGGAGATCGTGCCCAGGCAGGCGACGCGGAGCAGCCGCAGGGGATCGAGGCGAAGGCCGCGGCGCCCGGCGAGCGCGGTCGCCAGCTTGAAGGCGAGGCCGGCGCCGGAGAGGTCCGGGAACGGGTAGCCGCAATCTTCCCGCTTCGGGTTGACGTGGATCGCGGCCGCGGGCAGGGCGCGTCCGGGCAGATGGTGGTCGGTGACGACGACGTCGATCCCCGCCGCGATCGCGGCCTCGACCGCCGGCCCCCCGCCGCTGCCGCAGTCGGCGGTGACGATCAGCCGGCATCCCGCCTCGCGCGCGCGCTCGACCTGCGGCGGCCGGAAGCCGTACCCGTCGCGCATGCGGTGCGGCAGGATCGTCTCGACCTCGAGGCCGCAGGCGCGGAAGACCGCGGCCAGCAGCGCCGTAGCCGAGATCCCGTCGACGTCGTAGTCGCCGACCACCGCCACCCGCTCCCCGGTCTCGGCCGCTCGCGCCAGGCGCTCGACCGCGGCGGCCATGCCGTCGAGCAGGAAGGGGTCGTGCAGCTGATCGAGGCGCGGCTCGAGAAAGGCGGCGGCCGCCTCCGGCGAGTCGACGCCGCGGCGGGCCAGGATGGGCGCCAGCCAGCCGGAGACGCCGCCGGCGACGAGGGCCGCCGCCGCGGCGGGCTCCGGCGCCGGGATCCACTCGGCGGACGGTTTCAGGCCGGCCTGCCCTTCTGGGCCAGCAGCTAGCTCTCCAGGAACTTTCCGAGCACCCGGAAGCGGGCGTAGCGGGCGGCGAGCAGCTCCTTGACCGGCAGCGTCTCCAGCTCGTCGAGCGCCCCCTCGAGCGCCCCGCCGACCCGCTCGAACGTCTCCTTGGGATCGGCGTGGGCGCCGCCGAGCGGTTCGGGCACCACGAGATCTACGATCCCCAGCTCCAGCAGGTCGGGGGCGGTGAGCCGCATCGCTTCGGCCGCCTCGGAGCGCTTCTCCTGGTCCTTCCAGAGGATCGCCGCGCAGCCCTCCGGCGAGATCACCGAGTAGACGGCGTACTCCAGCATCATGACCCGGTCGCCGACCCCGATCGCCAGGGCGCCGCCGCTGCCCCCTTCGCCGGTCACGAAGACCACGATCGGGGTCTCGAGCCTCGCCATCTCGATCAGGTTGCGGGCGATCGCCTCCGCCTGGCCGCGCTCCTCGGCGCCGATCCCGGGATAGGCGCCGGGGGTGTCCACGAACGAGATGACCGGCCGCCCGAACTTCTCGGCCAGCTTCATGACGCGCAGCGCCTTGCGGTAGCCCTCGGGCCGCGGCTGGCCGAAGTTGCGGTGGATGCGCTCCTTGGTGGCGCGGCCCTTCTGGTGGCCGACGACGGCGACGGTGCGGCCGCGAAAGGTGGCGAAGCCGGAGACGATCGCGGGGTCGTCGGCGAAGGACCGATCGCCGTGGAGCTCGACCCAGTCCTCGGTGAGGGCGTCGATGTAGTCGAGGGTGTGGGGGCGCTCGGAGTGGCGGGCGACGAGGGTCTTCTCCCAGCGGCCGAGCTTGGCGTAGATCTCGGCGGTCTCTTTGCGCAGGCGATCGCGCAGCTTGTCGAGCTCTTTGGCGCGGCCGCTGCCCGGGGGATACCCTTCGAGCTCCTCGATCTTGAGGCGGAGCTCGATCAGGGGCGCTTCGAAGGGCGCGTCGGTCGGTCGCATGGGGAGGCGTCACGCTAGCAAAGCGCTCGACGGGGAGTCAAACCCCGGTGATAGCCTCACCGCTCTCGATGTCGCACGCTCGGTTCTGGCTGAAGCCGCTGCTGCTCTCTCTCCTCGTCCTTCTCTTCGTCGAAGCCGCTTCCTGGCTCGCTTCTCCCTTGCTGGCGAAAAAGGGCCTGCTGCTGCTCCCGCAGAAGTTCGACACTTCGGGCTACGAGGCCTATCTAGGCTACCGTGACCCCGTGCTCGGTTGGCCGGGGCCAGAATTCCGCGTGGATCGCGACTCCAGGGGCTCCCGCATCACGCCGAGCTTTCCCGATCCCGAGACCAGCCCCACCTGCGTCACGCTGTTCGGAGACTCCTACACCTGGGCTGCCGAGGTCTCGCACTCGGAAGCGTGGGGCAATCTCCTCTCGGGCCTCCTGGGCTGTCGCGTGGCCAACTATGGGATGGGCGGTTACGGCACGGATCAGGCCTATCTTCGCTTCAGACACCGCGTTCGGGACGAGTCGCGGATCGTCGTGCTCGCGCATTTTTCCCGCGGCATTCTGCGCAACCTGAGCCAGTATCGTGGTTTTTTCACGCGCAGGCTGGGCGACTTCTCGTTCAAGCCCCGGTTCGTCCCGGAGCCTACGGGCCGTCCGCGCCTGATTCCCCTGCCCGAACTGACGGAGCGGGAGTTCGCCGACCTCGCATGGCGAGCCGACGAGCTCTTGCCGCACGACTACTTTCGGCCCGGTGGCCCCGGCGGAATCACCTTGCGGCGCTTCCCCTGCACGGTCTCGGTGCTCCGCCTGCTCTCGCACTACAGCCTGCGCGCGCGGTTCCGCGGTCTCGCGTCGCACGTCCCGTTCTACGAGCGCTCCCACGCCTCCGAAGGGCTCGCCACCTCCGTCCAGATTCTCCGCGCCTTCGATCGCGATGCCCGGGAACGTGGACAGACGCCGGTCGTCCTCGTCATCCCCGCATTGAGCGACCTGGACCACCTCCGGGAGACGGGCGAGCTCGTCTACGGCACCCTCGTCGCGGACCTCGCGGCCGCGGGGATCGCGGTACCGCCGCTGGCCGAAGAGATGCTCGCCTATCTGGGCGCAAGGGGACCCGGCGAGCTCTTCGAGCCGAACGTGCACTTCAACGCGGAGGGCAACGAGGTCCTGGCGAAGACGCTGTACCGCTGGATGCGGGACGAGGGTCTTCTCGATCTCCTTTCCGGCTCGAATCCGGGGACTCAGAGCAGCTCGTAGGGATCGACGTCGACGATCAGGTCGCCGGGGTGGGTCTCGGGCGTCGCGGCCCGCACCAGCTTGCGCAGCCGGGCGCCGGAGGCGCCGCGCAGCAGGATCTGGAAGCGCCAGCGGCCGCGGAGGCGCTCGAAGGGGGCCGGCGCCGGACCCAGGACGC
>JBFJMD010000272.1:0-4299 GCA_041634115.1 Thermoanaerobaculia bacterium
GACCTGTGGCTGCGCCACGCCCCGGACATCGAGCTCGAGGTGTTCGAGGAGTGCGGAAACCTGCCCCACGTCGAGGCCACCGATCTCTTCTGCCGGCGGCTGCGCTCCTTCCTCTCCGGGCTCGGCGACTAGGGCGATCGGGGACGAGATGTCGGGAATCTTCAAGGCGTACGACGTTCGCGGGGTCTACCCGACGGAGATCAACGAGGAGATCTGCCGGCGGATCGGCCTCGCGTTCCAGCACGTCCTCGCCGCCGAGGACGGGGACCACGGACGGCAGGTCGTGGTCAGCCGCGACATGCGGCCCCACGGCGACGCGCTCTGCCACGCCCTCATCGAGGGGCTGACGGGCGCCGGCCTCGACGTCCTCGACATCGGCCTCGCGACGACCCCGATGAACTACTTCGCCGTCGGCCGCCTGGCGGCAGCGGGCGGCATCCAGGTGACGGCCAGCCACAACCCCGCCGAGTACAACGGCCTCAAGTTCAGCCGTCACGAGGCGCGGCCGGTCTCCGGCGAGGGAGGGATCGCCCTGATGCAGGAGCGGATCGCGGCCGGCGACCTGCCGGCGGCGGCGCGGCCCGGGGCGATCTCCACCGGCGCGATCTTCGAGGACTACGCCCGCCACGTGCTGTCGTTTCTGGACGAGTCCGACGCCGCGCCGCTCAAGGTGGTGATCGACGCGGCCAACGGCATGGGCTCGATCTACCTTCCGATCCTGGAGCGATTGAACATCGAGCTGGTGCCGCTCTACTTCGAGCTCGACGGCACCTTCCCCAACCACGAGGCCAATCCGCTCAAGCTCGAGAACCTGCGCGACCTCTGCGAGAAGGTGCTCGAGACCGGCGCCGACTTCGGGGTGTCGTTCGACGGCGACGCCGACCGCGCGGCGTTCGTCGACGAGACGGGCGAGCCCGCCGGAAGCGACCTCATCACCGCCCTCATCGCCGGCGAGCTGCTGAGCCACGAGCCCGGCAAGCACGTGCTCTACGACCTGCGCTCCTCGCGCGCGGTGCCCGAGTACATCGCCGAGGCCGGCGGGGTGCCGGTGCGCGAGCGGGTCGGACACTCGTTCATGAAGGCCACCCTGCGCGAGAAGAACGCGGTCTTCGGCGGCGAGCTCGCCGGCCACTACTACTTTCGCGACAACTACTGCGCCGACTGCGCGATCCTCGCGGTGATCGAGATCCTCAATCTCCTGCGCCGCCGCGGCGGGCCGCTCTCGCTGGCGGTGTCGCCGCTCAAACGCTACGCCAAGAGCCCGGAGATCAACTTCGTCGTGGAGGACAAGCCCGGCAAGATCGAAGAGCTGGCCGGACGCTACCGCGACGGCGAAGTGGACTACCTCGACGGCATCACCGTCCAGTACCCGAAGTGGTGGTTCAACGTCCGCCCCTCGAACACCGAGCCCTACCTGCGCCTGGTGCTCGAGGCGCGCGACGGCGAGGAGCTGGAGCGGCGCCGCGCCGAGCTGGAGACGATCCTCGGCGAGCCGGTCTAGCTCGACCTGGCCCGACTTCGCCCGACCTAGCGGCGGCCGCCCAGGATCCCCGCCCGCAGCAGGAAGTAGAGCAGCGTCACCAGGGTCGAGATCGCGGCCGCCACGTAGGTCAGGGCGGCGGCGTTGAGCACCCGGTCGATGCCGGTGCGCTCCTGCGCCGACACGATTCCGTACTCGACCGCCAGCCTCTTGGCACGGGCCGAGGCGTCGAACTCGACCGGCAGGGTCACGATCTGGAAGATGAGGACGGCCGAGAAGAGGACGGCGCCGAAGAGCACCACCTGGACCCCGAACGTGCCCCCCATGTAGAGCAGGAAGAGCCCCGCCATCATCGCCAGGTAGCCGACCTTCGAGCCGATGTTGGCGGTCGGCACCAGGGCCGAGCGCAGCCACAGCGGCGCGTACTTGCGGGCGTGCTGGATGGCGTGGCCGGCCTCGTGGCAGGCGACCCCCATCGCCGCGATCGACGGCGATCCGTAGACCGCCTCCGAGAGCGCCAGCTTCTTGGTGACCGGGTTGTAGTGGTCGGAGAGATAGCCGCGCGTGGGCACGACCTCGACGTCGGAGATGCCGGCCCTCTGGAGCATGAAGCGGGCCGCCTCGGCGCCGGTCATGCCGTTCATGGCGCGCACCTTGGAGTACTTCTTGAAGGCCGACCGGGTGCGGAAGCTCGCCCACATCGACAGCAGCAGGGCGGGGATCATCAGCACGAGATAGAGCGGATCGATAAACACGGATCTTCCTCCTGTCGGCAGGAAAAAACAGCGACCGGCCGGCCGATATTCCGCCGCCGGGGCCGGATCCTCGTCCGGCCCCGCCAGCTTACCCCATCCGGAGGCCGGGCTAGCCTGACCTTCTCACCGATGGCCTACTGCGACAGCGTATGTCTTTGAATCTGCTGCGTTACGCTCCCTTCGCGCTCGTCAGCGTACTTCGAGTACGCCTCTGTCGCGCTCAGGTCGCAAGCCTTGCATCTCCAGGCACCTACGCCGTCTCGCGACGGCCATCGGTGAGAAGGGCAGGCTAGAGCAGCCGCATCGCCCGGTCGGCGTAGAGCACCCGGGGACCGGTGGGTCCGGCCGGCTCGCCGCTCTCCAGGGTGATCGCCACGGCCCGGATGTCCCGCGGCACTTCGTCGTCGGTGAGCTCGATGCTGGCCGCGTCGGGATGGCCGTCGAAGGTCGCCGCGTGCACGACCGCCTCGTCCGTCACCAGCCACAGGCGGTAGGTCCGACCCTGCGCGCAGGGCGCGAGCCCGGCCACCCGCAGGAACCAGCGGCCGCGGTCGGAGGCGACCACGAAGACGCCCCAGGCGTCGGCAGCGGCCTCGTCGCCGACGGCGGGCTTGAGCAGACAGTATTCGGCGCCCGGCGAGGCCAGCATCGCCACCCGGGCGCGGCTCTCCGCGAGCCGGGCCCGCATCTGGGCCAGGTCGGCGCGCTCGCCGGCGAGCGCCTCGAGGTCCGCGGTCAGGCGGGCGATCTCCTTCCCCTGGCCGACCAGCTGCACGAACTGCCAGCCGGAGAAGCCGACCAGGGCGAGGGCCAGGGCCGCCGCCAGGGCCAGCGCCCAGGCCGGCGTGCGGGCCGGCGCCGCCGCGCCCGGCGGGCGAAAGGAGGCGGTGGGCAGCTCGCCGCCCGTCGCGGACGGGGCCGGCGGGGAGATCGAGGCGAGAATCCGCCGCTTCAGGCCGGCGCTCGGCGCCGCGGGCTCGGCGGCGTAGGCGAGCATCCCCAGGGTCTCCAGGTACTCCCGGCGCAGCCGCTCCCCGGAGCCCTCCGCGGCGGCGCCGGTGCGCGGCTCCAGCTCCTCGACGAGGTCGAGCACCAGCCGGTCCTCGGGCGTCGGCTGGTCTGGCGGATGGTGGCTGTCGGTCACAGCAGCTCCTCGACCTCGTCCTGGAGGGCCTTGCGCAGCTTCTTCACCGCGAGCAGCGTCCGGGTCTTCACGGTGCCCAGGGGAATCGAGGTCTTGTCGGCGATTTCGCTCTGGGTCATCCCCTCGAAGAATGCCATCTCCAGGACTTGGCGTTGCTCCGGTGGCAGATTCCCCATCTCCTGCAGGAGGCGCCGCCTACGTTCCTGCTTGAATACGTCCCGGACCCCTTCGGGGGATGTATGGGTGGTGGCATTCTCTTTCTGAGCGGCGCCGATCGTGCGCTCCGCGACGCGGCGGCTGCGCAGCCGGTCGATGGCCCGGCTGCGGGTGATCAGCACCAGCCAGGTCGACACCGACGACCGCGAGGGATCGTAGCGGTCGGCCTGGTTCCAGACCTGGAAGAAGGCCTCTTGGAGCACCTCCTCGGCGTCGGCGGCGTCGCCGAGCACGCGGTAGGCGAGGCCCATGAGCATTCCCGAGTACCTGTCGTAGAGGGCCGCGAGGGCGTCGGACGCGCCTTCGACGACGGCCTGGACGAGGGCGGCGTCCTCGCGGTTGCGAGCCCGCGCCCGGCTCCTGTCTTTCGCTGGCTTGGCCGGTTCCATGTGGCCTCGGCGCGGCGCCGGATCGGTAGGATAGCATGCCGGAAATGAGTCCCCCGGCGCTGCAGATCGCGGTGATCGGCGCCGCCGTCTGCGACGAGAGCGTCGAGCGCCTCGCCCACGAAGTCGGGCGCGAGATCGCGCGCCGCGGCGCGGTCCTGGTCTGCGGCGGCGGCTGCGGCGTCATGGCCGCCGCGGCGGCCGGCGCCCGCGCCGAGGGGGGTCTCGCGGTCGGCATCCTGCCGGGCCGGGACCGCGCGGAGTCGCCGCCCGCGCCCGACCTCGACGTCGCGATCTTCACCGGCATCGGCCAGGCCC
>JBFJMD010000273.1:0-4288 GCA_041634115.1 Thermoanaerobaculia bacterium
GGCGGCCTCGACACCGCCTGCATCCTGAAGTGGCTCGTCGAGAAGGGCCACGAAGTCATCGCCTTCTGCGCCGACGTCGGCCAGCAGGAAGACTTCGAAGACCTCGCGAAGAGAGCCCGCGCCACCGGCGCCTCCGAAGCGATCGTCGAAGACCTGCGCGAAGAGTTCGTCGCCGACTACATCTTCCCCGCCATCGCCGGCAACGCCATCTACGAGAACCGCTACCTCCTGGGCACCGCGCTCGCGCGCCCGCTCATCGCCGAGCGCCAGGTCGCCGCCGCCCGCCGCGTGGACGCCCACGCGCTCGCCCACGGCGCCACCGGTAAAGGCAACGACCAGGTGCGCTTCGAGCTCGCCTACGCCGCGCTGGCGCCCAACATGGAAGTCGTCTCCCCCTGGAAGGATCGCGAGTTCCTCGACCGCTTCCGCGGCCGGCCCGATCTTCTCGCCTACGCCGCCGAGCACGGCATCGAGGTCGAGGCCAGCGCCGAGAAGCCCTGGAGCACGGACGAGAACCTGATGCACCGCAGCTACGAGTCGGGCGTGCTCGAGGACCCGCTGGCGCCGCCGCCGCCGGGAATGTTCAAGCTGACGCGCGACCCGGCCGACGCCCCCGACGAGCCGGCGCGGATCGAGATCACCTTCCGCGACGCGATCCCGGTCCAGGTCGAAAACCTCGACGACGGGACCGTGCGCGAGCGGCCGCTCGAGCTCTTCCTGTATCTGAACGAGATCGCCGGCCTGCACGGCGTCGGCCGCGTCGACATGGTCGAGAACCGCTTCGTCGGCATCAAGTCGCGCGGCGTCTACGAGACCCCGGGCGGCACCCTCGTCCACCACGCCCTGCGCGACCTCGAGGGGATCGCCATGGACCGCGAGGTCTTGAGGCTGCGCGACAGCCTGTCGCCCAAGTTCACGCAGCTCATCTACAACGGCTTCTGGTTCAGCCCCGAGATGGACTTCATCCGCGCCGCCTTCGCCAAGTCCGAGGAGGTGATCGACGGGCACGTCCGGCTCGAGCTCTTCAAGGGCGCCGTCCACGTCATCGGCCGCGAGTCCCCCAGCTCGCTCTACGACCGCGAGCTCGCCTCGATGGACGTCGAGGGGGGCTACGACCAGGAGGACGCCCGCGGCTTCATCCGCGTCAACGCCTTGAGGCTCAAGGCCCACAAGGTGATCCTGCGCAAGGCGGCGAAGCGATGAGCAAGGAGAAGGACAGGGCCAAGGCCACGCGGGGGGCGCGGCTCTGGGACCGGGGCGAGCCGCTCGACGCCGCCGTCGCCCGCCTCACCGTCGGCCGCGACCCCGAGCTCGATCTCCGGCTCGCCCTCTACGACGCCGTCGCCAGCGCCGCCCACGCCGCGATGCTGGAGAAGATCGGGATCCTCTCGACCGAGGAGCTCGCCGCCCTCGAGCGCGAGCTCGCCGCGATCGCCGAGGAGGCCCGCGCCGGGCGCTTTGCGATCGAACCCGCCGAAGAGGACTGCCACACCGCGATCGAGAACCGCCTGACCGAGCGCCTCGGCGAGCCGGGCCTGAAGATCCACACCGGCCGGAGCCGCAACGACCAGGTGATCGCGGCGCTCCGCCTCTGGGGCCGCGAGAAGATCGTCGAGCTCGCCAGCGGCGTCGTCGCCGTCGCCGAGCGCCTGCTCGACCTCGCCGAAGAGCACCGCGAGGTCTCCGTCCCCGGCTCCACCCACACCCGCCAGGCGATGCCCACCACGCTGGGCCACTTCTTCGCCGCCTGGGCCGAGAACCTGATCGACGACCTCCCCTGGCTCGAGCGCGCCTTCGAGCACACGAACCGCTCGCCCCTGGGCAGCGCCTCCGGCTTCGGCGTCGCCCTGCCGCTCGACCGCGAATTCGTCGCCGAGCGGCTGGGCTTCGCCTCCGTCCAGCACAACACGCTGGCCGTCCAGAACGACCGCGGCAAGGCCGAGTGGCTGGCCCTCTCCGCGGCGTCCGCCGCCACGACGGACCTGGGCCGCCTCGCCGCAGACCTGATCCGCTACTCCAGCGAAGAGCTCGGCTTCGTCCGCCTCGCCGCCGAGGTCACCACCGGCTCGAGCATCATGCCGCAGAAGCGAAATCCGGACGTCCTGGAGCTGGTCCGCGCCGGCGCCGCCCGCCTGCGCGCCAGGCAGGCCGAGGTCGGCGCCGTCTACGGCGCCCTCGGCGCCGGCTACCACCGCGACCTCCAGCTCACCAAAGAGCCCTTCCTGGACGGCCTGCAGCTCGCCTCCGACTGCTTCACCGCCGCGCTCCCGGTCCTGACCACCCTCGAGGTCGACCCGGATCGCTGCCGAGCCGCCATCCTTGCCACGACCGGCGCCACCGACGCCGTCTACCGCCGCGTCGCCGCCGGCGAGCCCTTCCGCGCCGCCTACCGGGCGGTCGCCGCCGACCCCGAGGGCGCGGTCGAGGGCGATCCCGCCGAAGCCTGGCGGGACCGCACCCACGCCGGCGCCCCGGGAGCGCTCGTCCCGGCCGCCGCCCGCGCCGCCCTCGCCGAGGCCAGCGCCTGGCTGACCCGCGCCGTCCGCGGGGCCGACCGGTCCTCGCCGCAGAGGTAGAGCGTCGGCAGCGCAGCCGCTGAGATCCTCGACGACGAGCACAACGCGGCCTCGGGAGACCGTCTCGCACAGGCGATCGGCAGCGAGTATAATCCGCGGTCACGAACCCAATGACGATCGACGTTCTCTGCGCTCTCGACTCGATCTCGAGGGGCCGCGAACTGAAGCGCCGCCTCGAGCCGAACAACGTGATCCTCGCCGCCAGCGCGAGCGAGATCGACGCGGCCCTGCGGACCCGGATGCCCGACCTGGTGGTCGCCGGCACCCGGATCGTCGAACCGCCGATCGAGGACTGGGTGCGCGAGGTCCGCGATCATCCCTGGAACCCCGACGTAGTGCTGGTCCACGACCCGGAGGACGCGAGGTTCCGGGCGGCCGCGATCCGCGCCGGCTGCCTCGCGGTCCTGGGCGGCACCCTGCCGATCGAGGACCTGACCGCGACGCTCCAGGCGCTGATCGAGCGCCGCCTCGGCCTGATGGCGCTGCTTCACGTCAGGTCGCCCACCGGCGACAGCCGCCTGCGGGACTTCGTTTCCCAGAGCCCCGGCATGCAGCAGCTCATAGGCGTCGCCCGGAAGGTCGTGGACACCGACAGCTCGCTCCTCCTGCTGGGCGAGACCGGGGTCGGCAAAGAGCGGCTCGCCCGGGCGATTCACAACGAAGGGCCGCGCTCGGCGGGTCCGTTCGTCGCCGTCAACTGCGGCGCGCTCCCCGACACCCTGGTCGAGAGCGAGCTCTTCGGCCACGAGAAGGGCGCCTTCACCGGGGCCTCCAGGACGCGCAAGGGGTACTTCGAGCAGGCCGACCGGGGCACCCTCTTTCTCGACGAGATCGACGAGATCCCGCTGCACCTCCAGGTCAAGCTGCTCCGTGCGGTCGAGGATCGCCGCGTCCAGCGGCTGGGAGGCGAGCGCACGATTCCGGTCGACGTCCGGATCGTAGCGGCCTCCAACCGGGACCTGGAGCAGGCGGTCGAAGCGGGCCGGCTCCGGGAAGACCTCTACTACCGGCTGGCCGTCGTCTCCCTGGAAGTCCCTCCGCTCCGGGAGAGGGTGGAAGACATCCCGCTCCTTCTCCAGCGCTATCGCGAGTCCTTCCGCAGGACGCTCAACCGCCCGATCCACGGCCTGCAGAAGCCGGCTCTCGAAGCCCTGCTTCGATATCGATGGCCCGGCAACGTGCGGGAGCTCATCAACGTCGTCGAGCGCGCCGTGCTGCTCTCCCCGGGGCCCGAGATCCGACTGGCCGACCTGCCCAGGGCGATCTCGTCGCTAGATCCTGGCGCTTCGGCCTCCCACCCGCCGGGACCCCCGCTGCCGGGCGAAGCGCTGCCGCCGTGGGTCGGCGAACCCCTCCTCGATGCGCGGGAGCAGGTCGTAGGCGAGTTCGAGAGCCGTTATCTGAGTCACCTGCTCCGGGAAACCGGCGGCCGGATCCACGAGACCGCCCGCCGGGCCGGCATCAACGAGCGCTCCCTCTACGAGCTGATGCGGCGGCACGGCCTGCGGAAGGAGCACTTCCGACTTCACCGGGCGCGAAACGACTAGGTAACCGATGACGGCGATGAATCCGCCCGATTGCTGAGCGTCTTGGCGGCCCCGTGCCACAGGCGATCGAGGTTCGAAAGGCGCGGCTTCTCGCCGCCGTTCGCTTGTTGCTCCGAGCCGTCTCGATGTCCGCTTCCGGGCTGCAGGGGGCGAAATCCCCCAGCA
>JBFJMD010000274.1:0-4278 GCA_041634115.1 Thermoanaerobaculia bacterium
GGGATCGGCAACATCGTCTGGAGCCCGCTCGAGGGGGGCTGGCTCACCGGCAAGTTCCGCAAGGGCGCCGCCAACCCCGAGGACAGCCCGCGCTCGAAAAAGTGGGTCGGCGACCTGGACGACCCGAAGTTCGAGCGCCGGATCGAGGTCGTCGAGGAGCTCGTCGCCCTCGCCGCGACGGCCGAGACCCCGCTCGCCGAGCTGGCGCTCGCCTGGGTGCTGCGCAACCCCGACGTCACCTCGGCGATCGTCGGCCCGCGCACCCTGGACCAGCTCGAAAGCTGCGCCCGCGCCCTCGAGACCTCGATCGGTCCCGAGCTCGCCGCCAGGATCGACGAGCTCGTGCCGCCGGGGACGACGGTGCTCTGAGTCTCCCCGAAGCTCTACTCTTTGGACTCGGCGACCTTGGCCTCTTCGGCCGGGGCCATGTGGTGCTCCATCATGTGCTGGCCGATCCACTGGGCCATGATGTGGCCCGGCAGCTCGCCCGGGGTCACCGCGATGTCGCGGTCGGCGCCGGCGCGGACCACGGTGAAGGTCACCTTGCCGCCCGGGACGATCGACTTCTTGGCCTCGGCGTAGACCGCCTCTTTGCCTTTCGCGTAATCGATCCCGTTGAGCGCCTTGAGCAGGTCGCCCACCTGGAAGCCGGCGGCGAGCGCCGGGCTGTCGGGGAAGACCCGGGTGATCCGGTGGAGGCCGGAGGGGTCCTCGTCGTCCATCTCGATGCCGATCCAGCCCCGGTTCTTCAGATTGTCGGCCATGTGGCGGACGCAGACCGTGGCCTCCGCGGTGCAGTTCTTGCCGTGCTCGTCCCCCGCCGCCGCGGGCGCGGGCAGGGTCATGGCCACGAGGACCGCGAGGCCGAGGAAGGTTGCCAGCTTTCGATTCATGATCGGGTTCTCCTGAGTTCTCGTCTCAGAGGCGCCTAGAGGCAGGCGCCATAGGGGTCGTCGAAGAGGTCGCAGTTGCGGCTGTAGGCGTCGAGCCCCAGCCCGGGAACCAGCGGCACGACGATGCCGAGCGCCGGCGCTTCGGCCGACGGCGAGAGCGTGCCGCCGGCGATCGGCCGCGGCGCGGGATCTCCGTCCGGCTCCCCCTTCGCCGTGTGCTCGCTGATCGCCCCGCCCCCGGAGGCCGTCGTCGCGGCCGCCGAGCCGAGCGACCCCGAGCAGGCGTCGGAGGCCGTGCCGGCGTCGATCCCACAGCCGAGGACCAGGACCACGAGGGCCAGAGCGCCAAGGGTCGACGCTACCCAACGGGGCAGGTGGTTCTTCGTCATGCGCCCTATTGTACGGCGAAAGCGCTCGCCGGGTTGCATCCGGTCAGGCACCCACTTTCTTCAAGAAATCTCGCATCCTCTTCCAGATCTCCTCCAGCCGGTCCGTGAGGCGATGATCGCCGTCCTCGTAGAGCACGAGCTCGACGCGGCCGTCGGGGCAGGCGGCGGCGAAGTCGCGGACCCGCCTCCAGGCGACCTGGTCGTCGAGGGCGCCCTGGAACAGAAGCGCCGGCGTCCGCTGCAGGCCGGCCAGGCGCGCGTCCGGATAGGCCTCGAAGTCCGCGACGAACCCCCAGCCGATGTCCCAGCTCCCGAGATCGTTGGCGAACCGCCGCGCCCCCTCGCGGCGCCAGCGCTCGACCCCCTCGGGGCCGAGCTGGGCGGCGATCTCCTCGCCGAGGCCCAGGGCGGGGGCGAGGTGGAGCCCGGCGACGACGCTCTCGGGGTGGAGCGCCGCGTGCCAGAGCCCGGTGAGCCCGCCGAAGGAGGAGCCGAGCAGGGCGAAGCGCCGGTGCCCGCGGCCCTCGAGCGCCCGCCGCGCGGCCAGGGCGTCTTCGAGCTGGCGGGAGAGCGTGACGCCGCGCATGTCGCCGCCGGAGTCGCCGTGGCCGCGGAAGTCGAGGGAGGCGAACGGGAGGCCGGCGGCGAGGACGGAGCGGCGGAAGAACTCCGCCTTCTCTCCCGACTGTCGGGAGCCGAAGCCGTGGAAATAGAGGACGGTCAACGGCGGCGGCGGCGCGGCGTCGGCCCCGTCCACGCGCACCGCCAGCGATTCGCCGGCCTCGCCCACCGGGATTTCGAGTCGCAGCGGCATCCACGGATTCTGCCACGTAGGCTAGAATCCCCTCGATGTTCAGCGGAGCCCTACCCCAGAAGAACGTCTCCACGGGGACCACTTTCGGCTCGCTGGGTCTCGAGGCACCGATCGTCGCCTCGCTCGAGAAGATCGAGTTCCACCACCCCACCCCGATCCAGGAGAAGGTGATCCCGCTCGCCCTCGAGGGGCGGGACGTGATCGGGCTCGCCCAGACCGGCTCCGGCAAGACCGCGGCCTTCGCCCTGCCGATGGCCCAGCGCCTCCGGCACAAGGAGGGGGTGCGCGGCCTCGTGCTCTGCCCCACCCGCGAGATCGCCCTGCAGACGCTGGCCTTCCTCAAGGTCGTCGGTCGCGACCACAAGCTGAAGTCCGCCTGCCTCATCGGCGGGGTCAGGATGGGGCCGCAGATCAAGGCGCTCAGGGGCGATCCCGACATCGTGGTGGCGACGCCGGGCCGCCTCTACGACCACATGGGCCGCCGCAACGTCAAGCTCGACCGGCTCGAGGTGCTGGTGCTCGACGAGGGCGACCACATGCTCGACCTCGGATTCCTGCCGCAGATCCTGCGCATCCTGGAGGAGGTGCCGGCGCAGCGCCAGACGATGCTCTTCTCGGCCACCATGCCGCCGCCGATCGAGCGCCTGGCGAAGCGCTTCACCCGCGAGCCGGTGCGGGTGGACATCCTGCCTCCCGGGCGCGCCGCCGAGGGGATCGAGCACCACCTCTACCTGGTGGAGCCCGAGAACCGGCGTCCCTGCCTGCTCTCGGTGGTCGGCCAGGAGAAGGGAAGCATGCTCGTCTTCATGCGCCGCAAGGTGGACGCCGAGTGGGCCTGCCGGCAGCTCGAGCTGGAGGGCCACCCGGTCGAGCGCATCCACTCCGACCGCTCGCAGGGCCAGCGGGTGGCGGCCCTCCAGGGGCTGCGCCAGGGCGAGCACCGGGTACTGGTGGCGACCAACATCGCCGCCCGCGGCATCGACATCCCGGTGATCGAGCACATCGTCAACTACGGGCTGCCCGACTCGGTCGAGGACTACATCCACCGCGCCGGGCGCACCGCCCGCGGCGCCGCCGGCGGCACCGTGTCGACGATCACGACCTGGCAGGACCGGGAGGCGATCCAGGCGGTCGAGAAGGCCATCGGCGAGCCGCTCCCCCGCTCCACGGCCCCCGGCGTGCCCGCCTACGTCGAGCGCAAGACCACGATCCGCGGCCGCAAGATCCGCCGCCGCCGGATGCTCTAGCCCGACCTTCGCATCTCCTCGACCCAGCTCCAGAGCCGGCCGATCTCGTCGTCGGTGAGCTCTTCGCGGTAGGCGGGCATCTGGATCGCCTGCCGGCGCCAGAAGTACCGGATGAAGGGGTTGGCCGCGAGCCGCGAGCTCGTGCCCTCCTCGACCCACTCGCGGAACTCGGCCTCGTCGCGCACCAGGTCGGCGAAGTTGCCGCCCAGAAAGCCCGGGATGAAGCCGCCGAGCGAGCCCGGATTGGGGACGCCGCCGGAGCCGCCGACCCCGTGGCAGGCGTCGCACCCCTGCTCGCGGGCGAGCTCGCGCCCGGCGGCCGCCTCCCCTTCGAGGGAGAGGCCGACGCCCTCGACCGCGCACGCGAAGTCGACGAGGTCGGCGATCTCCCCGTCGCCCAGCCGCTCGCCGTAGGCCGGCATCCGCAGATGCTGGCGCCCGAGCCGCTCGTTCGCCCGGGCGTCGTCGAGCCAGGCCCGGGGCGCGCCGTAGCGCACGAACTCCTCGATCTCGGCGCGCCCGGCCGCGTACATCATCGCGTTGCCGGCGGCGAACCGGGGCACGCTCCCCCAGCGGCTGCCGGGATTCGGGATCTCCCGATTCCCGGGCGCCAGGTGGCAGGCGAAGCAGCCGAGCTCCTCGGCGAGGAGCCGGCCGCGCAGGATGGGGTTCAGCTCCTGGCGCCAGAGGACGGCGCGGAGCGTCGGCAGGACGGCGAGCGCCGCCGCCAGGCCCGCGAGGACCGCGAGGCCCGTCCGCCGGAGCCAGCGGCGGCGGCGCTCAGGTGCGGGCTCAGCCAGCGGCCTTCGAGCCGGTGACGGTCACCACCTTCATGCCGTCCCTCTCGGCGAGGGTGCCGCTGACCGCGGCCTTGGAGCCGGCGAGCTCCTTGAGCGCTTCGTAGGGCGCGCCGTCCTTGTGGTCCGCGGCGAGCA
>JBFJMD010000275.1:0-4269 GCA_041634115.1 Thermoanaerobaculia bacterium
AGGAGGCGCCTCCAGGCGTCGTAGCCGCTAGCCCGCATCTCTCACCGGCCGGCCTCGGTCTCCATCGTTCATCGGCTCCGCCAGGCGGCCCCGCGTGGAATGGTACCGCAGCGCCCGCCCAGCGGGCCGCGCGCCGCCCGCCGGCGAGCGGCCGGGGCATGTAGGCTAGATGGGTGACCCCGCCGCGCGACGCCGAAGCAGCGCCCCGCCTCTGGCGGGACCTTCTCTACAACTTCCTGCCCGGCCTCCTCGCCGGCACCCAGATGGCGGGGCTGCTCTTCTTCCTCAACCCCCACCTGCCCTTCGCCCTGCCGCCGCTCTTGCGCGGCATCCTGCTCTTCGGCGGCACGCTGGGGCTGGCGACCGCCGCGATCCTCACGCCGTTCACCCGCCGCCGGCCCGGACGCGCCGGCCGCCTGCTGCCGTGGACGGTGACCGTCGTCCTGGCGCTCGCCGCGCTCGGCGACTGGGTCCACGCCTCCTACTTCGCCTTCTTCATCCCTCCCGGCATCAACGTGCGGCTGATCAAGGCGGCCTTCTGGCTCACCCTGGCGGCGCTGATCTTCTTCTACACGGCGCTGCTCCACACCATCCACCGGCGTCCCTACGGAGCGCGCTCGCGGGTGGGCCTCGCCCTGCTGGCGATCGTCTCCGTCGGGCTGCTGGTCGAGCGCCGGGAGGCCTTCAAGCCGCCGGTGGTGCCGCCGCCGCTGCCGTCGGCGATCGAGACCGAGGCCCGCCCCAGCCTCTTCGTCGTCGGCATCCAGGGGGCGACGCTCGACGCGATCCTGCCGCTCGCCCGGCAGGGTCACCTGCCGTTCTTCGCGGCGCTCATGGAGCGCGGCGCCTACGGCCGGCTCCAGAGCCTGGCGCCGACCTACGACGGCGCCCTGTGGACGACGGTCGCCACGGGGAAGCTGCCCTACGTTCACGGGGTGCTGCGCGACACCGTCTACCCGGCGGGCTTCCTCAGTCCCGGCGACGACCTGCGGCTGCTTCCCGCCGGGCTGGGCCTGTCGATCGGGCGCACGCTCGGCATCCCCGAGCGCCACGCCGATGCGGGGTCGCGGGAGTCGCTCGCCATCTGGGAGATCCTGTCGCGCCTCGGGACCCCCTCCGGCAGCGTCGGCTGGCCCTCGACCTACGGCTCCCCGGCCAACCTGCTCTTCTCCTTCTCGGATCGCTACTTCGGCGGCGACATCCTGGCCGCCTCCGCGCTGCCGCTGGAGCTGGCCGAGCGCGGCGTGCTCTTCGAGGTCGCGCCGGAGGAGATCGACTCGCGGGCGCTCGGCCAGCTCGACACCGAGGTGCCGCACGCGCTCCTCAGGACCCTGGCGGCGGACCTCTGGCGAGAATCGCTGACGCTCTTCCTGATCGACCAGAAGCGCGAGCTGAAGGCGCTCTTCCTGATGCTGCCGGGCCTGGGATCGGTCTCGAAAGGCTACTACGGAGGCTACTCCGCGGTGCAGTTCGGCGGCGCCCAGGATCGCCGGCAGCGCCAGGCCGCGGAGCTCGTCGTCGCCTACTACCGGCACCTCGACCAGTTCCTCGCGCGGCTCTACGAGCGCCAGGGCGGGTCGGGGATCTTCGCCGTCGTCTCCGCCTACGGGTTCGAGGCGCCGGAGGGCCTCGGCCGGGTCTGGGGAACGATCGTCCGCCGCCCCCTCGAGGGCTCTTCGCGAAACTCGCCGGACGGCGTCCTGATGCTGCGCGGAGACGGGATCGAGCGCGGCAGGTTCCTGGACGACGCGCGGCTCATCGACGTGATGCCGACCCTGCTCTACGGCCTGCGGCTGCCCATCGCGCTGGACCTCGACGGGCGCATCCTGACCCAGACCTTCGAGCGGTCGTTCCTGGACCGGCAGCCGCTGACCTTCGTGCCGTCCTACGAGACCCTGGCCCCGGAAGAGCGGGAGGGCGGCGCGGGGATCAGGCGTCCCTAGAGAACGGCATCTTGGTGACGACGCCGCCCGGCCGCTTCGCCGGCGCGGCCGGCTCCGCGGCCTTCGGCGGCGCCGGGCGCGCGGAGGCCTCGCCGCGGACCATCGCGCAGCGGCCCTCGAAGAAGGCGCCGTCCTCGATGACCAGCGTCGGGGTTTCGATCTCCGCGTAGAGCTTGCCGGTCGCGGTCACCTCGACCCGGCGGGTCGCCCGCACCGTGCCCCGCACCGTCCCCGAGATGAAGACCCTGCCGGTCTCGATCTCTCCTTCGATCTCCCCGCGCTCGCCGACCACGAGGTCGCCCTGCGACGTGATCTTGCCGTCGAGGCGCCCGTCCACCCGGAAGGTGTCATCGAAGCGGAGTTCGCCGTGAATGTGGCTGCCCGCGTCCAGGAAGCCGTTGAGGTCGCCGCGCGAGCTTTCCGATTTGAAAATCATCGCTTACCCCCTGCGCGCATGAGCATCTCATAGATTCGCATCAACTCCTCCTCCGAGCCGAAGGAGATCCGCAGCTGGCCGCCCCGGCCGCGGCGCCGGATCTCGACCCGCGTCTGGAGCCGGCGGGTCAGCTTGTCGGCGGCTGCGGCGGTGTCCGGATCGACCGCGGGTCGCGCGGCCGCCTTTCTGCCCGCGGCGGATCGCTTGCCGGACGCCCGGGCCTCGAGCTCGCGGGCGCTCATGCCCTCGTCCGCCGCCCGCCGCGCGAGGCGGATCTGTCTCTCGGGTTCGGCGATCGCGAGGAGCGGGCGCGCCTGGCCCGCGGTGAGCCGCCCTTCGCGCAGCAGGTCCTGGACCTGGTGGGGCAGCTTGAGGAGGCGCAAGGCGTTGGTCACGGTGGTGCGCGCCTTGCCGACCCGGGCCGCCACCTCCTGCTGTTTCAGCCCGAAGGTCTCCTGGAGCACCCGATAGGCCTCCGCCTCTTCCATCGGGTCGAGGTCGGAGCGCTGCAGGTTCTCGACCAGCGCCGTCTCGAGGAGCTGGCGATCGTCCTCGATCTCGCGCACCACCACCGGGACTTCGGCGAGCCCCGCGAGCCGGGCGGCGCGCCAGCGGCGCTCGCCGGCGACGATCGTGTAGTCGCCGTCGCTGCGGGCGGCGACGACGAGCGGCTGCACGATCCCCTGGACGCGGATCGACTCGGCGAGCTCTTCGAGGCCGGCCTCCTCGAAGCGGCTGCGGGGCTGGAGGCGGTTCGGCTTGAGCCTCGAGAGCGGCAGGGCGCGGGGACCACCCTCCTCGACCCGGAGGAGAGCGTCTAGTCCGCGACCGAGCGCTCGTTTTTTTGCCGTCACGCCGCCCTCTCGAGTACTTCGCGCGCCAGCGCCAGGTAGGCTTCGGCGCCGCGGCTCTTGATGTCGTAGCGGAAGATCGGCAGGCCGTGGCTGGGCGCCTCGGCCAGCCGCACGTTGCGCGGCACCACGGTCTCGTAGACCTTTTCGGCGAAATGGCGCCTCACCTCCTGCGCCACCTCCTTGGAGAGGTTGGTCCGCTCGTCGTACATGGTCAGCAGGATCCCGAAGATGCCCAGGCGCGGGTTGACGCCGGCCTGGATGCGGCGGACGGTCGTGATCAGCTCGCTGATTCCCTCCAGGGCGAAGTACTCGCACTGCAGCGGCACCAGGACGCCGTCGGCGGCGGCCATCGCACTGACCGTCAGGTGCCCGAGCGAGGGCGGGCAGTCGAGCAGGATCGTGTCGTACGCCGGGCGCGCCTCCTCGACCGCCGCGGAGAGGCGCTTCTCCCAACCCTCGAGGTTCACGAACTCCACCTCGACGCCGACCAGCTCCCGGTCGGCGGGCACGACGTCGAGGTTGGGAAAGGCCGCCGGCCGGATGCAGGAGGAGATCGGGGACTCTCCGGAGAGCACCTGGTAGAGGTGCGGCTTGGCGGCGTCCACGCCGAGGCCCCGGGTGGCGTTGCCCTGCGGGTCGCAGTCCACGAGCAGCACGCGCCGCTCCAGGGCGGCGAGCCCCGCTCCGAGGTTGATGGCGGTCGTCGTCTTGCCGACCCCGCCCTTCTGGTTCGCGACAGCGATGACGGTTCCCATGCTCGAGACGCTCAGGACAGTCGCGCCAGCTCGACGATCCGGCGGCGCTCCCCGCCCGCGAGCCGCAGCTCGCGCGCCGCCGCGAACCCCTCCGGGACCCGCGGATCCCGCTCGCCCGCCCAGAACAGGAAGCGGCCCTCGGGCCCGAGGCGGGAGGCCAGGGCCCGAAGCTCCGGCGGCCCGAGCTTGAGCGCCCGCACCGTCACCAGGTCGAGATCGCGGGGAAGCCCTTCCGGCGGCGCGGCGCCGACTCTAGCATTCAGGCAGATGCACGACAACGA
>JBFJMD010000276.1:0-4261 GCA_041634115.1 Thermoanaerobaculia bacterium
CGGGCCGGAAGGGGGACCGCCCTTCGCGCTCCTCCCGCCGCCGCCAGTGGACGAGATTGTCCTCCCCCTCCTCGCCGAAGCGGAGCGCGACCCTCGGCCCCGTCGCCACCACCCGCTGGAGCTCGATCTCGCGGCGCCGCAGGGACCCGAAAGCGGCCTCGACGACGAGCCGCTCGACGGCGGCGAAGGGCGGGTCGTCCGGCTCGAGGCCGGCGATGGTCGCCCCCGTCACCTCGACGCCCAGGGGCAGGAGGGTGAACGAGAGCCCCTCGAAGCGCACCTCGCGGTCGAAACGGGCGCTCAGCTCGAGCTCGATCCGGCGCGCCAGGCGCTCCTCGAGCCAGTCGCTGCGCAGCACCAGCCAGCCGCCGAGGACCGCCAGCGCCAGCGCCGCCAGCGCCCAGATCGCCGGCCGCAGGAGCCATCGCCGGAGCCGGCCCGGCCGCCGCCGGGGCCGTCGCCGCCGCTCTCCACGCTCGTTTGCGCTCTTCTTCATCCGGGTTCGCCGTCGGCCCGACCGCCCCTCCGGCTCGCCGCGGCGGCGCCGGAGCCCGATCCCGCCCCGTCAGTTCTGCAAGTCGAGTGCCGACTCGCGGTGGGGGATCGGTGAGAGGGTCGGGTCGGGGTGATGCCCGGGGCGATCGACGGGAGGCGCCCCGCGGGCGGGCGGGAGTGCCCTACTCTCCCCAGTGCAGTTTACCGCGAAGGCTGTGGTAGAAGGTGCGGCCGCTGATCTTGACCAGCTGGGCCCGCACCTCCGACCGGGTGAGCCGGACCCTGTCGCGGAAGCCCAGCGTCGTGCCCTCCTGTCCGTCCAGCGTGAGGTAGACCTCCTCGCGCTGGGTGTCGAGCGTGACCTCGACCGTGCTCTCGTCCGGCACCACGACCGGCCGCAGCGAGAAGGTGTGGGGGCAGATGGGGGTGAGCACCGCGACCGGCAGCAGCGGATGCACGATCGGCCCGCCCGCCGAGAGGTTGTAGGCGGTGGAGCCGGTCGGCGTGGAGATGATCAGCCCGTCCGAGCGGTAGGTGGTGACGAGCCGGTCGTCCACCCGGAGGGTCAGCTGGATGATCCGCGACAGCGCGCTCTTGGCGATCACCGCGTCGTTGAGGATCCGGTAGTCCGAGCGCCCGCCGTCCGCCCGCGTCAGCTCGACGTCGAGCATCGAGCGCACCTCGAGCGCGAAGCGCCCGGCCAGGATCTCCACCAGGCTGGGGTAGAGCTCGACCCGCCCGATCTCCGTCAGGAACCCGAGATTCCCGAGGTTGACCCCGAGGATCGGCACCCCGGCGCCGAGGCTGCGGGCCACCGAGAGCAGCGTGCCGTCGCCGCCGAGGACCACGACCAGGTCGTAGCTCGAGGCGGGGTCGAAGCGGGGCGGCGACGCGCGGTCGCCGCGGGAGCGGGCGATCGACTCGTCGAGGGCCACCTCGATTCCGCGGCGGGTCAGCCAGTCGGTGAGCTCGTGCGCGGTGCGGATCGCCTCGCGGCTCGACAGCTTGGCGACGACGGCGACCGAGCGGATCTTGCGCTCGGCGCTCACCGCCCCGGCCTCCCGAAGAGGACGAAGAACTCGACGTTGCCGCTCGCCCCCGGCACCGGCGACTCGAAGCTGCCGCGCGCCTCGAGGCCCATCGCGGCGAGGTCCGCGATCCGCTCCTCGACCACCGAGCGGCGCACCGCGGCGTCGCGGACGACGCCGCCCCGTCCCACCTGGGCGCGGCCGGCCTCGAACTGGGGCTTGACGAGCGGCAGCAGCCGGCCGCCTTCCGCGAGATGCGGCAGCAGCGCGGGCACCACCTTGACGATCGAGATGAAAGACAGGTCCAGGGTGACGAGGTCGGCCGGCTCCGGCAGCGCGTCGGCGGTGAGGTGGCGCGCGTTCACGCGCTCCATCACCACCACCCGCGGGTCGCGGCGCAGCTTGTAGTCGAGCTGACCGTAGCCGACGTCCACCGCGTAGACCCGGCGCGCCCCGCGCTGCAGGAGGCAGTCGGTGAAGCCGCCGGTGGAGGCCCCGACGTCGAGGCAGACGGCCCCGGCCGGGTCCACCCCGAAGTGGTCGAGGGCCGCCGCCAGCTTGCGCCCTCCCCGCGAGACGAACGGCTCGCGCGGGGCCAGCAGCTCGAGCTCGGCGTCCTCGGCCACCGCCCGCCCCGGTTTGTCTTCCCGCCGCCCGTCGACGGCGACGGCGCCGGCCATCACCGCCCGCCGCGCCTGCTCGCGGCTGCGGAACAGGCCCCGGCTCACCAGCAGTCGATCGAGTCGTCCCACGAAGCTGACCTTTTCACCGATGCCCGCCGCCCGATCCCGCTGCCGGGCGCGCCGCTCATTGTTTCACGAGCCGGGCGCGCGACCCGCCTTCCGGGCGCCGGGGATCGCCTTCGGCGAGAGGGCGCCGCGGCCGGGGTCGGGCGCCGCTAGCGGCCGATCTCCGAAGCCGGCAGCGCTTCGTCGACCAGCATGATCGGGATGTCGGAGACGATCGGATAGACGAGGCCCGCCTGCGCCGAATAGAGACCATCCTCGACGACCGGCTCCTCGTCGCGGAAGTGCTGGCGGTACTTCTCGACCAGCGCCTCGCGAACCGCGGCCGGCAGCTCGACCAGCTCGAGCGGCGCTTTCGTCTTGGGACAGACGAGGATCTGGAGCAGTTCGCTGTCGACCGCCAAGGGCTCTCTCCGAGGGGGCGAGAATAGCACATCCGCGGCGCCGCTCCGCCCGCTGCCGGCGGCGGCGCCGTGCTACGATCGCGCGGTCCGCGCCCCCTCCTCTCTCCCGGGATCGAGCGCTTCGTGAACACCGAATTCTGGCACGGCAAGCGGGTCTTCCTGACCGGTCACACCGGCTTCAAGGGGAGCTGGACGGCGCTCTGGCTGCAGCGGCTCGGGGCCGAGGTGACGGGCTACTCCCTCCCCGCCCCCACCGACCCGAGCCTCTTCGAGGTGGCCGCCGTCGGCGCCGGCATGCAGTCGATCACCGGCGACGTGCGCGACGCCGCGGCCCTCGCCGCCGCGCTGCTCGGGGCGCGGCCCGACGTCGTCCTCCACCAGGCGGCGCAGTCGCTGGTCCGCCGCGGCTACGACGAGCCGCTCGAGACCTACTCGACAAACGTCGTCGGCACCGCCGCCCTGCTCGACGCCTGCCGCCGGTCGGACACCGTGCGGGTGGTCGTCTCGGTCACCAGCGACAAGTGCTACCGCAACGACGAGGGGCCGCGCGGCTACCGCGAGGACGACCCGCTCGGCGGCCGCGATCCCTACTCGAGCAGCAAGGCCTGCGCCGAGCTGGTGACCGCCGCCTACCGGGATTCGTACTTCTCCGGCGAGGGCGTCCGGGTGGCGGTCGCCAGCGCCCGCTCCGGCAACGTCGTCGGCGGCGGCGACTGGGCCGCGGACCGGCTGCTGCCCGACCTGGTGCGCGGCTTCGCGGCCGGCGAGCCGGTGCCGATCCGGCGGCCGGACGCGGTGCGCCCCTGGCAGCACGTGCTCGAGCCGGTGCGCGGTTACCTCCACCTCGCCGAGCGCCTCTGGTCGCGCCCGGAGCTCGCCGGCGCCTGGAACTTCGGGCCCGACGAGGCCGACGCCCGGCCCGTGCGCTGGGTCGCCGACCGCCTCGTCGAGCTCTGGGGAGAGGGCGCCCGCTGGCGGCTCGACGGCGCCGAGCACCCGCCGGAGGCCGACTTCCTGCGGCTCGACTGCGCCAAGGCGAAGAGCCTCCTCGGCTGGAGCCCGATCCTCCCTCTCGACGAGGCGCTCGACTGGCTGGTGGAGTGGTACCGCGCCCACCGCGACGGGCGGACCGACCTGCGCGAGCTGACGCTCTCGCAGATCGCCGCCTACCAGGACGCGGCCGAGGCTCGATGAGCGGCGCCGCTCCACCCGGCTGCCGCTTCTGCTCGCGGCCGCTCGAGCACGTCTTCGTCGACCTCGGCACGACGCCGCTCGCCAACTCCTTCGTCGACCCGGAGGGCGTGGCCGAGGCGGAGCCGCGCTACCCGCTGCGCGCCTACGTCTGCGACGGCTGCTTCCTGGTGCAGCTGCCCGAGCACAGCAGCCGCGAGGAGATCTTCGGCGGCGACTACGCCTACTTCACCTCGGTCGCGGAGACGGCGCGCGAGCACGCCGAGGCCTACGTCCGCGAGATGGTCGAGCGCTTCGGCTTCGACGGCGGCAGCCGGGTGATCGAGGTGGCGAGCAACGACGGCTACCTGCTGCGCTACTTCCGGGACCGCGGCATCCCGGTGCTCGGCATCGAGCC
>JBFJMD010000277.1:0-4242 GCA_041634115.1 Thermoanaerobaculia bacterium
CGGCAGCCAGCCCATCTCGAAGATCAGCACCAGCGGGGCCACGATGCCGGCGATCTGCATCCAGGGGTAGAGCGGCGACCTGTAGCCCGGGTCGTAGGCCTCGATGCGGCTCTCGCGCATCACGATCACCGCCAGGCAGACGAGCGCGAACATGAGGAGCTGGAAGGCGCTCGCCAGCTTGGCGATGCCGGTCGGGTCGAAGGCCAGCAGCATCGCGACGATGAGCCCGACGCTCGTCACCACCCCGATCCAGGGCGTGCGGCGCGCCGTGAGATGCTGGAAGAAGCGCGGCAGCAGCTTGTCGCGGCTCATCGCCAGCGGGTAGCGGGAGGAGGCGAGGGTGCCGGCGTTGGCGACCGAGACGAAGGCGATGAAGGCCGCGAGCGAGACCAGCACCACTCCCCAGTCGCCCAGGATCCCCTCGGCGGCGGTGGCCACCGGCGTCAGATCGCCGGCCAGGCGCTCCATCGGCACCACGCCCACCATCACCACCGTGCCGAGAACGTAGACGACGAGCGCGGTCCCCAGGGCGAGAAAGACGCCCAGCGGCAGGTTGCGCTCCGGGTCGCGGACCTCCTCCGAGAGGCTCGCCACCTTGGTGACGCCGACGTAGCTGATGTAGACGAGGCCGGCGGTCGCCAGCAGCCCCGGGTAGCCGGCGTCGAGCAGACCCTCGAAGCGCGCCGCCTCGATCCGCGGCAGCCCGGCCCCGACGAAGCCGGCGAGGATCGCCAGCAGCCCGAGGACGAGCAGCGACTGGAAGCGGCCGCTCTTGCGGGCGCCGAGCAAGTTGACGGCGCCGAGCCCGACCGCCAGCGCGATCGCGGTCGGGGTGATCGAGATCCCCGGGGCGAAGAGCGCGATGTAGGCCCCCATGCCGACCAGCGCGAACGCCACCTTGAGCAGCAGCGCGAACCAGGTGCCGAGCCCACCGACCGCGCCGAAGGCCGGCCCCAGGCTGCGGTCGATGAAGTAGTAGACGCCGCCGGCGCGCGGCATCGCGGTGGCGAGCTCCAGGACGCTGAAGGTCGCCGGGACGAGCGGAATCACCGCCACCAGGTAGGCGAGGACGAGCCCCGGGCCGACGCTCGACGCGGCGAGCCCGGGCAGCAGGAAGAAGCCGGCGGAGAGGGTCGCTCCGGTGGCGACCGCGTAGACGTCGAAGAGCCCGAGCTCCTTGTGCAGACGTTTCTTCTTGGTCAGTGCGGTCATCTTCCAGTTCGGGTTGGGGATCGGGCTCGGGATCGAGCTCCCCCCGCGGGTGGCGGGGCGATCCTACACCGGGGCGTCGCGGCGCCCGCTCGGGCGGTCAGGGGAGATCGGCGAGCGCGGCCTTCACCCGCTTCAGGATCTTCTTGCGCACGCCCTTCTTCATCGAGTCGGCGCCGACCGCTCGCCCCGACACCGATCGGCTCGCGACGCTCGCTGCTCTCGGCATCGGCCCTATTTCACCAGATCGTGCGCACCGGGTACCGGCGGATCAGCTCGTCCGGGGTGAGGATCGCGAGGCCGTTGAACACCGCCTGGCAGATCAGCAGGCGGTCGAAGGGGTCGGCGTGATGCCGCGGCAGTCGCTCGAGCTGGAGGGCCGAGCCCTGGTCCAGCGGCAGGGTATCGATGCCGTACTCCTCGCGGATGGCCGGAATCAGCCGCTCGGGGCTCTCGGGAAGCTCGAGCTTGCCGAGGCTGTGCTTGACGGAGATCTCCCAGCAGGAGACCGCGCTCAGCAGGACCTCCTCGCCGGGGTCCGAGATCACCGCCCGCGCCGTTGCGGAGAGCTCGGCGGCGTCCGTGGCCGCCCACAGGAACGGAGCCGTGTCGAGGAGGACCTTCACCGCCCGGGCTCGCGCCCTTCGAAGTCGCGGAGCAGATCTTCCGGCAGCGGCTCGAAGAAGCTCCGCGGAATCCGGATCTTTCCTTTCCAGCGCCCGAACGGGGCGACCTTGCGGCGCCCCTTCGGCAGCGGGTGGATCTCGGCGATCGGCACGTTGCGCCGGCACAGGAGGATGGTCTCGCCCTCCTCCAAACGCGCCAGGTACCTGGAGAGATGGGTCTTGGCCTCGTGGACGTTCAGCCTCAACATGGTTCGATACTAAACTAGCTATCGAACCACTTCAAAGCACGACCGGCGTGCCCTCCGGACCCGAACGGCCGCCGAGCTCGCCCGCTTCGCGACAGGGGCCCGGGTCCTCTACGCGGCGAGTCGCCCGCCTTGCCGTCAGCGCCCGCGCTCCCAGATCAGGTGGGGCAGCTCGGGGAGGATGAGCCTCTCCATCGCCAGACGCACGGCGGCGGCCGAGCCCGGCATGGCGAAGATCAGGGTCTCGCCGGCGAGCCCGGCGACGGCGCGCGACAGCATCGCGGCGGCGCCGACCTCCTGCCAGCTCAGCATCCGGAACAGCTCGCCGAAGCCGTCGAGCCGCTTGTCCAGGTAGCGCTCCACGACCTCGACCGTGCCGTCGCGGCTCGACACCCCGGTGCCGCCGGTGGTGAAGATCGCCTGGACCTCGGGCGCCCGCATCCACTCGCCGATGCGGCGCCCGATCTCGAGCGGCTCGTCGCGCACCAGCTCGCGCGCCAGCACCTTGTGGCCGGCGCCTTCGAGCGACTCGACGATGTACGAGCCGCCGGCGTCGGTCTCGAGCGTGCGGCTGTCGCTCACCGTGAGCACCGCGCACCCCGCGGTGCGCCCGGCGGCGGCGGCGCGGTGTCGGTCGGCGGATTCGGCGGCTTCGCTCACGGCGGGATCCGCGGCGATGCTAGCAAAGGGCGGACGGGGCTTCTGCTATCCTGCCGCTCCGTTCGCGAGCCCCTCATGAGAACCCGAGCCCTTTCGGCGCTCACCCGCGCCCCGGCCCTGCTGGCGATCGCTCTGCCGTTCGCCGCGGCCCCCGGCGGCGCCCAGGGCGCCGCCGCGGCGAGCGAAGCCGAGAGCGCGGCGATCGCCGCCACCGCCGCCGAGCTGCGCGACCGGGCGCTCGCCGACGGCCGCTCGTACGAGCTCGTGAGGTCGCTCACCGTCGAGGTGGGCCCGCGCTTCGCCGGCACCCCCGGCGACCGCGCCGGGGTCGAGTGGGCGCTGCGCAAGATGCGCGAGCTGGGGCTCGCCAACGTCCGCGCGGAGCCGGTGACGGTGCCGCGCTGGGTGCGGGGCGAGGAGCGCGGCGAGATCGTCGCCCCGTGGCCGCAGAAGATGGTGCTGACCGCGCTCGGCGGCAGCGTCGGAACGCCGGAGGAGGGGGTCGAGGCCGCGGTCGTCGAGGTCGCCTCGCTCGAGGCGCTGGAGGCGCTGCCCGACGACGCGGTGGCCGGCAAGATCGTCTTCTTCAACCGGCGCATGGAGCGCCGCAAGGACGGCTCGGACTACCGGCCGACCGTGCGCCCGCGCGGCGCCGGGCCGGCGGCGGCGGCGAAGAAGGGCGCGGTGGCGATGCTCCTGCGCTCGGTCGGCACCGGCACCCACCGCTTCCCCCACACCGGCGCCACCCGCTACGACAAAGAGGTGCCCAGGATCCCCGCCGCCGCGCTCGCGGTGCCCGACGCCGACGTGCTGGAGGCGCAGCTCGCCTCGGGCGAGGAGGTCCGCTTCCGGCTCTACCTCGGCAGCCGCTATCTCGCCGACACGCGGTCCGCCAACGTGATCGGCGAAGTGCCGGGGCGCGAGCGGCCCGAGGAGATCGTGCTCCTCGGCGCCCACCTCGACTCCTGGGACCTGGGCACCGGGGCGATCGACGACGGCGCCGGCTGCGCGACGATGCTCACGGTCGCGGCGCTGCTGCGGGAGCTGCCCCGAGCGCCGCGGCGGACGGTCCGGGTGGTGCTGTTCGCCAACGAAGAGTTCGGCCTCTCCGGGGCGCGCGCCTACGCCGAGGCCCACGCCGACGAGCTCGAGCGCCATCACCTGGCGATGGAGTCCGACTTCGGGGCGGGGCGGGTCTGGCGCTTCGCCACCGCGATCGACCCGGCGGCGCTGCCGGAGGCCGAGAAGATCGCCGCCGTGCTGGCGCCGCTGGGGATCGAGCACCAGGGCAACACCGCCTTCGGCGGCGCCGACCTGATCCCGCTGCGCGAGGCGCGGGTGCCGAAGGCCGACCTGACCCAGGACGGCACCTACTACTTCGACTTCCACCACACGGACGACGACACGCTCGACAAGATCGATCCCCAGGCCCTCGCCCAGAACCTCGCCGCCTACGCGGTGCTGGCCTACATGGCGGCGGAGACGCCGGTCGGCTTCGGCCG
>JBFJMD010000278.1:0-4242 GCA_041634115.1 Thermoanaerobaculia bacterium
ACCGCCGCGTTCGCCCGGCCGCGCTCGGCGGGCGCCCGCACCCGCACCTTGAGGGTCTCGCCCAGCCACCCCGCGATCCCCTCGCTCGACGCTCCGGGCACGACCTTGAGCGCCAGCCGCACCCGGCGCTCGACGCTCGGGTCGCCGGCTTCCGCCGCCACCTGACGGTGCCCTCGACCGCCCCCCGCGCTCAGGAGGCGACCTGGTAGATCTGGATCAGGTTGCCGCAGGTGTCCTCGAAGACGGCGAGGGTCACCCCCCCGGCGTCGGTCGGCTCCATCTTGAAGACCACGCCGAGGTCTTCGAGGCGCCGGAACTCCCCCTTGACGTCGTCCACCGCGAACGCCGTCAGCGGGATGCCCGCCTCGAACAGCGCTTTCTGATAGGTCGCCGCCGCCGGGTTCGCGTTCGGCTCCAGGGTGAGCTGAGTGCCGTCGGGCGCCTCCGGCGAGACGACCGTCAGCCAGCGGTGCTCCCCGGCCGGGATGTCCATCTTCTTTTCGAACCCGAGGGTCTCGGTGTAGAAGCGGAGCGCCCGCTCCTGGTCCTCCACGATCACGCTGTTCAGCTCGATCCTCACGAATCCTCCTTTCGTTCTCTCTCCTCGCTGGCAAGGCACGAGTCGCCGGGCCGCCCGGATCATAGACGATCCCCGCCTCGGTCATCTTCGAGGCGCCCTCGCTCGACGGGCTAGGCGCCCAGCCACCGGGCCCCGAAGACCACCAGCGCGAAAGCCAGGATCGCGGCGTGCATTCTCAAGATGAACGCCGCGGTATTCAGGACGCGCAGATCGAAGATGTGCCACCACTTCAGCTTCGGCGGTGCCGAGATCGAGCTCGAGGGGATCAGGTCGTCGCGGATGAGTTCGAGCGCACGCTCCAGATTCGTGATGTGAAGGAACTTGCGGCACTCCAATTCGCGGTGGTGAAGCGAGATGAGGACCCCGAGAATCGACGCCAGCACGACAAGCGCCGCCGCGAAGCCCGTCGCGGTGACCGATTCGTACTGGAAGTCGACGCTGACGAGGCCCGCGGCCAGCACCGCCTCGATCTGCACGGTCCGCCATGTCTGATCGCGCGCGTGATGATGGTCACGCCAGGCCTGATCCAATGCGGCTCGGAGACTCTCGGGAGCGGGCATCTCGATCCGGACGGCCCTCGGGTCTTCTCGTAACAGTGCCGGCGCCGCTTCCCACCGGTGCGACGACCGACCAGGAGCCGAGTGTAGATCATCCGATCGCGGGAGGTCTTCGCCTTCACCGCCGCAGGCGCCGACCGCGGCGGACGACGACCGGCGAGCCGTCCGCGAGGAAGGCGCTGGTCGGCGCGGCCGAGAGCGCCTCGACGAACCCGGGCCCGTAGAGCGCGGCGACGTCGCAGTCGAGCGAGGCCCGGTCGGCGGAGCGGACGCGCCAGCGGGGGTGCTCCACCTGGTACTCGACCGTACCGCCGTCCCGCTGCCGCGAGTAGCCCCAGTAGTGCTCGGTGATGAAGGTCTCCTCCGAATCGTCCGCGGGAAGCGCCGGGGCCGCCGAGAACTCGGCGGAGAGCCCCTCCCAGGCTCCGCCGCGGCGCCACTCGTAGCGCACGGCCGTCGCGCCCTCGACGGCGCCCTCCACGGCGTGGCGCATCGGCAGGGCGACGTATCTCTCGCCGTAGACGGCGCGGGCGACGGCGGCGATCGCCCGGCGCGGCACGATCTCCTTGACGAAGACCACGCCGCGCCGCCAGCCCTCCTCGGCCCGACGGCGCACGTAGAAGCGCAGGTTGACCTCCTCGAAGCTCCGGTGGAAGGGAATCGGGACCCCGAGCACGCGCGTGTCGAGGAACTGGAAGCCCACGACGCTCGCGAACGTGCGCCCGTCCCAGGCGTCGAGCTCGCAGCCGGCCGGAACGAGCGCCGCCAGGACCGCGGGCTCGATCTCGTAGTTGAGCATCACGAGATCCCGCCACTCCGCGGTCAGGAAGCGACGCTCAGGAGGCATGGCTCCCTCCTCCCAGCCTCGGGATGAACCTTCCGGTCCGCTCCGCGTAGGCGCGATACGCGTCGCCGAATCGGGCCGCCAGGTGCTCCTCCTCCGTCCGCGCCCGGACCACGAGCAGGACGAAGGCGAGGCCGCCCGCGGCGAACAGGAACCAGTTGGCCGCGGTCAGCGAGTTCGCCACGACCGCCAGCCCGGCGGCGTCGTAGAACGGATGGCGCACCCAGCGGTAGGGGCCTCCGGTGACGAGCGTGTGCTCATTGCGGGTGACGACGGTGTCCGTCAGGTTGGGCCCGAGCGTCCGCAGGGTCCAGATCAGCAGGCCCGCCGCGAGGACTCCCAGGCCGACACCCGCCCAGCGCAGCCACGCCGGCAGGGCGACGGACGACCAGGCCATCCACGACGGGTCGATCATGAATGCCACGAGCCCCAGCATCGCCGCGATGCCGACGGGCCGCAGGGTGAAGAGGATGAAGGGGCCCTCCTGCCGGCGGTCGAGCTTCTCCCCCGTGGCCTGCGAGCGGAGCCGGTAGTAGGCCGTGACGGGGAAGACGACCAGGGCGGCGACGACGAGGACGATCCGGAAGGTCTGGTCGTGCTCCATGCCCGGCCAGAGTCAGCCGCCGCCGGCCCGCGACCCGAGGTACCTCCGGATCCCCTCGAAGGTGTCCCGCCAGCCCTTCTCGCAGGCGGCGTAGAACTCGTCCCCCTCCGGTCCGGCGGGAAAGCCGTCCTGGGCGACCCGCAACACCGCGCCCTCGGCGTGCGGCTCGACCCGGAACTCGGTCACGAAGTCGGCCTCGAACGGCGGCGGCCCCTCCCTGGCCCGGTAGCGGTAGTCGGCGAGCACCAAGCGGCGGGGCGGATCGAACTCGCGGATCGTCGCCACGGTCACGTAATCGGGACGGTCCTCCTCCTCGCCCCAGGCCGCGGCCCAGGTGCCGCCGCGCTCCGGCAGCACCACCGCCCGCGCCGCCGACCACCACTGGCGGATGGCGCTCGGCGTATGGAGCAGGGCGAAGAGGTCTTCCGGAGCGGCCGCGAAGACCTCCTCGTGCACGTGCTTGCGGGTCTCCATGCCGGCTCCTTTCTCTCGCTCTTCGCGGGGCTCGCGGCTCGGCGAGGCTACCCGTCCTCCGACCGCTTCGCGGCCTCGGTCGCCGCGGGCGCGCCGCGCACGAAAGCGATGTAGTCCACCGGCGCCGGGTCGAGGCCCGCCTGCCGGAGCAGCAGGTTCACCTTGCCGCGGTGATACTGACCGTGCAGGGCCACGTGCAGGAGGATATCCCCCTTCGTGTTGGTGAACCGCTCTCCCGCGCTGTTCGTGTAGGTCACGGGCGTCGCCAGGTCCTCCTCCTCGAGGCCGGCGAGATACGCCCGATACGCGTCGTGCGTCTCCTCGAGGAGCGATCTCGTTCCGGCCGGAGAGGGCTCCGGCCAGACCGGGGCCCGGGGCGGGCGCCCCTCGAGCCGCGCCAGCCAGGTCTCCTCGGTGCCGACGACGTGGGCGACCTCGCGGAAGGCCTCGGCGGCCGCGAAGCCGCTCGCGGCCAGCGCTTCGAAGACGAGCTCGTCGGCCCAGTAGAGGTGCTCCCAGAGAGAGCGTACGGTCTCGATCCGATTCATCGACTCCTCCCGGGCGGAGCCGCTCGGAAGCGGCGCGCCGGACCTTCGGTGAAGAGCCAGGCTAGGGGCACCACCAGGGCTCCGGCCAGGGCGACGTGCTCGGGTCGGACGGCCCGGCGTGGCCGGTGGAGCTCCACGCCGAGCTCCAAGACGCGAGCCCGCCGACCTCGACGACGAGGAAGCCCCGCACGCAGCGGCCGAGGTCCTTGGTGACGACGAATCCGACCTCGACCGGGTTCTCGCCGCGCTCGGAAAGATGCTCGAGCAGATCGTCGGAGAAGTAGCGGACATAGTGCGCCGGATGGTCCACGTAGGTCAGCACCACTTCGGCTTCTTCGTAGTGGTTCTCGGCACCTCGGCTCTCCCAGGACATGCGGAAGGTCGCCTCGGTACGCCGTCCAGCCAGAACCTGCCAGGCCAGCGAGGCGAGGCCCATGTAGGCGACGAGGACGACCACCGCGCCCGGCCACCGTGGACGGGCGGCGCTCCAGAGGGACACGGTGAGCGCCAGTGCCGCCGCCGCGCCGAATCCCCAGACGCAGCCCACGAAGAAGCCGAGCTTCAGATACAAGATGGCGAGCGCCAGGCCGAACACGAGGGCCACGAGCTTGACGAGCGCGAGGGCGAAGCGTCTC
>JBFJMD010000279.1:0-4225 GCA_041634115.1 Thermoanaerobaculia bacterium
GCGTAGCCGAAGTCGGCATCCAGGTACTCGTCGCCGAGCGGCAGGTCGACGCGGCTCGACGGTTCGGTCTCCGACTGCGGTCCGACGGTGAGCGCGAAGCCCGCGAGGATGCCGTTGTCGTCGGTGACGTCCACGAAGTAGCCGCCGACCGAGAGCTGGCTGAACAGGTAGCGGCCGGCCGCGTCGGTGACGGTCGAGGCGATCGGGCCGCCGTCGTCGTTGCCGAAGAGGCCGTCGTCCGCGGCGTCGACGTCGAAGTCGCCGTCCACGTCGAGGCGGCCGTCGATGACCCCCACGCCGTTCAACGTGCCGTTGTCGTCGCCGTTCGTCTCGCCGGCGGTCCCGTCGCCGTCGAGATCCAGGAGGCCGTCGATCACCGCGACGCCGGCGAGGGTGCCGTCGTCGTCCGCGTCGACGTCGCCGTCGAGGTCCATGTCGAGCTCGCCGTCGATAACCGGGGTGTCGGGCTCGAAGGCCCCGTCCCCGTCCGCGTCGCGGTAGAGATCCAGGGTGACGTTGCCGAGCCCGGTCTCGCCGGCGTCCTGCACCCCGTCCCGGTCGGCGTCGAGCCAGACGTAGTCGCCCAGCGCGCTCGAGGAGCGGAAGAGGTCCACCGGGCTCTCGCCGATCTTGCTCGGCGAGGCGTGGAGCTCGACCGGGTCGGTGCGGATCAGCGCCGGGGTGCCCTGTGGGCAGGCGGCGGTCGGGAAGAGGGAGCGGTCGATGCGGATCTCGTAGATGTGCCGGTACTCCCAGCCGCTGTAGGCCGGCTGCGGCACGAAGTTGTCCTCGTCGAGCCAGGGCGGCGAGTCGACCAGCAGGTCGGTCCCGAGGTCGTCGCAGTCGGGGGGCGCGCCGCCCGGGCCGTCGTTGGTGCAGAAGCCGAGGTCGTTCAGGTTGGAGGCGAGCGAGGTGTCGTAGGTGAACTTCACCCAGTCGGTGTTCGGGTCGCCGTTGATGAAGAACTTGGTCGTCTCGGCGCAGGTCATGAGGGCGCAGTCGGTGGGCTGGACGACCTCGTAGCCCGACGGCGTGTCGTACTCCGGCCCCGGCACGTTGGGGCCGTCGATGAAGTCCATGAAGATGTCGACCACGTCCTCGCCGCAGACGTTCAAGATCTGCAACCGCTGTCCGTCGCTCTCGGTCAAGTCGAAGAAGCTGTGGCCCTTCGGCCAGGGGAAGACCGCGCCCTGGTTGCGGTTGAGGCCGTAGCTGTTGTCCACGAACCCGAGGTCGATCTCCCAGGCGAGGTAGATGAACTGCGAGTCGACGCAGAGGTCGTCGATCTGGTGGAGCTTCGCCGTCGCGTTGACGTTGTTGGCGACGTAGTCGGTGGTGAAGCCGCGCTGGAAGTAGACCGGGTCGATCACGCCGTCGAGGACCGGCGGCGCGAGCGGCGGAACCGGACATTGGGCCGCCGCATTTGCGGCGAAGATCGCCCAGAAAAGCGACACGGCGAGCGCCGCGAACGCGAGACGGCCTGCCTTTTCCCAGGATTTCAAGAGCAGGATCCTTTCTTTGAAGTTCTCATGCCTTGCCCGCCGACGCAAACGCACCGCGCCCTTCGGAGAGCGCGGTCCGCCCGCGCCCCTCTCCGAAGGTCGGCCTTTCCCAGCGCACATCCCGTGCCAGGTACGAAGCCCGTCGCAGCGGGCTTTCCGGCGCCTCGAGACGGCCCGACTTGACGAGATTTGGCAGCCCGCTGACAGGATCCGCCGTGTAGACGTCCCTCCGTTCCGAGTCTTCCCATCCCCGGCGCCGGCGACGGAAACCCCCCACCGCCGCGAATGTACTAGGCTCTGGCCCGCCATGACGCCGCCGCCCGCCCACACCGTCTGCCTCCTCGGCCTGCCGACCGACGAGGCCTCGAGCTTCGCCCGCGGCGCCGGCGGCGGACCGGAGGCGATCCGCGCGGCGCTCTACACCGAGGCCTCGAACCTCTGCACCGAGGACGGGCGCGACCTGGCCCGCGAGGAGCGGTTCGTGGACCTGGGAGACCTTTCGCTCGATCCGGCGCGGGGCGGCGCGGCGACGCGGGCGGAGATCGAGCGGGCGGTGGGGGAGCGGCTCGCCCGCGGCGAACGAGTCCTCTGCCTGGGCGGCGACCACGGGGTCGCCTACCCGATCCTGCGCGCCTACGCCCGGCGCCACGAGCGCCTGACGGTGGTGCTGCTCGACGCCCATCCGGACCTCTACGACAGCCTCCAGGGCGACCGCTTCTCCCACGCCTGCGCCTTCGCCCGGGTGATGGAGGAGGGCCTGGCCGTTCGCCTGGTGCAGATCGGCGTCCGCGCCGCCACCGGGCCGCAGCGTGAGCAGGCCGAGCGGTTCGGCGTCGAGATCGTGCCCCGCGCGCGCTGGCACGACCTCGAGGCGCTCGACCTCGAGGCGCCCGTCTATCTGTCGATCGACCTCGACGCGCTCGATCCGGCCTTCGCGCCCGGCGTGACCCATCCCGTGGGCGGAGGGCTCTCTACCCGCGAGGTCCTCGAGGTGATCCGTGGCGCCCGCGGCCTGGTGGGCGCGGACGTCGTCGAGCTCAATCCCTCGCGCGACCCGGCCGGCATCACCGCGGTCGCGGCGGCCAAGCTGGTCAAGGAGCTGCTCGGGCGCCTGCTGGATTAGGGACGGCACTCAGGGCGAGAGCGGCCAGAAGACCGGCAGGACCAGCAGCACCACCACCAGGCAGAGCAGGGTCAGGGGCAGGCCCACCTTCGTGTAGTCGGTGAACTTGTAGCCGCCGGGACCCATGATGAGGAGGTTCGCCGGGTGGGCGACCGGGGAGAGGAAGCTCGCCGAGGAGGAGAGCGCCACGGTCATCAGCAGGGCGAAGGGGGAGAGCCCCGACTCGGCCGCGGTGTTGAGCGCGATCGGCGCCATCAGGATGGCCACCGCCGCCGTCGGCATGAACTGCGCCGAGAGGGCGGTCAGCACGTAGAGCGTCGCCACGATCGCCAGCGGGCCGGCGCCCCCCACCAGGGCGAGGACCTTCTCGGTCAGAAAGCCCGCGGCCCCGGTGTGATCGAGCGCGATGCCCAGGGGCAGCATGCCGGCGATGAGAAAGACCGCCCGCCACTCGATCGAGCGGTAGGCCTCGTCCATCGACAGGCAGCCCAGGATCACCATGAGGGTCGCCCCGGCCACCGCGGCGATGTAGATCGGCAGCCAGCCGAGAAGGACCGGCAGCAGCACCGCCGCCATGACGATCGCCGCGACCGGCGCCTTCTCCCGGCGCACCGGCGCCTGCGCCTCCTGGGTCAGCACCAGGAAGTCGGGCTCCGTGCCCAGCAGCCGGACCTTCTCGCGCGGCCCGTGCACCAGCAGCGCGTCGCCGAAGCGCAGCGGCAGCCGCCGCAGGCCGGTGCGCAGGACATCCCCCTCGCGCGCGATCGCGACCACGCTCAGGCCGTACTTCTCCCGGAAGTGGATCTCGCGCAGCGTCTTGCCGGGCAGGTCGGAGCGCGGCGAGAGCACGACCTCGGCGAGCCCGATCTCCTCCGACTCGATCGCCGCCAGCGGAATCTCGGCGGTCTCGATCTTCAAGCGGCGCAGCCCGTCCACCGTGGCCAGGTTCTCGGTGAGACCCTTGACGAAGAGCGTGTCGCCGGCCTGCAGCCGCTCGCTCGGCTCCGGCATGAGGTGCGTCTTGCCGTCGCGCACGATGCCCAGGACGCCGAGCCCGAAGGCGTCGCCCAGGCGGCTGTCGCTCAGCACCCTGCCGGCCAGGGGCGAGCCCTCCGGGATGCCCACCACCATGAGCTGCTGCTCGAGCTCGTAGACCTCGGCGCCGCCGGCGGGCTGGACCTCGAAGTCGGGATCGCGGGCGATCTCCTCCAGCCGGTGGCTCGCCCCCTGCACCAGCAGCCGGTCGCCGAGCTCGAGCTCGACCGTCTCGAGGTTGTACCGCAGGGTCTCTCCGTCGCGCAGGATCGACAGCACGATCAGCCCGAAGCGCCGCCGGAAGTCGATCTGGCGCAGGGTGCGGCCGCGGAAGGTCGGCGGCAGCACGACCTCGGCCACGTCCACCTCGGCCGAGGCCAGGCGCTCGACGGCCAGCCGCTCCTCCTCGATCTCCAGGTACTCCTTCTCCTGGAGCTGAACCAGGCGCTCGGCGGAGCCCTCCACCAGCAGGCGGTCGCCCCCCTCGATGACCGTGTCGCCGTCCGGCGCCAGGCGGGTCCTGCCGCCGCGCTGGACGCCCAGCACGTTGAGGCCGAGCACCGCC
>JBFJMD010000280.1:0-4221 GCA_041634115.1 Thermoanaerobaculia bacterium
CCTGCTGCTGCACATCCTGATCATCACCGCCCTCTACGTCGCCGTGCAGTGGCTGGCGCTGGCCACCCTCGACCACGCCGCCGCCGCGGGCTCGCCGCTCGCCGAGGCGGCGCGCGGCATGGCGGGGCCGGCGGCCGGTCTCCTGCTGACCGTCGGCGCCACCCTGTCGATCCTGGGCACCAACCACGAGTCGATCCTCAAGGGGCCGCGCTACCTCTACGCGCTGGCGCGCGACGGCTACGGACCGGCGGCGCTGGGTCGCGTCCACCCGCGCCACCACACTCCCGACCTCGCGATCTTCCTGCAGATCGCCATCGCCCTGCCGCTGGCGCTCACCGGCACCTTCGTCGGCCTGGCGACCCTCTCCGTCGTGGCCCGGCTGGCGACCTACTTCGGCACCATCGCCGCGGTGCCGGTGCTGCGTCGCAAGCTGCCGGGGGAGACCGGCTGGCGTCTGCCGGGCGGCTGGGCGATTCCGCTCGCGGCAGCCGCCGTCACCCTGATGCTGGCCGGCAGCGCGCGGCCGCGACACCTGGTCAGCGCCGCCATCGCGCTGCTGGTGGGCGCGGTGATCTACCGCTTCCGGCGGCCGGTCGCGGGGTCGGCGCGAGCCTGATCGGTCCCCCGGCCCGGGGCCAGGTCGCCGGCCACCCACCCGCTCGGGCGGCGCCGGATCCCCTCACCGGGGTGTTGACGCGCCAGTCGGGGAGATCTAGCTTGGCGGTAGCTCCGGGTCATGAGACAGGAGTCGGTCAGATTCGTCTTGCTGTTCGTGCTCGCGCCGGTCATGGTCGCGAGCTCGGCCGCGGCTTTTCAGCGAATGGGGCTCTTGCCCGGAGTGAGCCGGTCGATCGCCCCGGGCTCCTCCGCCGAATTGCCGGCCCGGTGCATGGACGAGGACGCTCGACCGCCGACCAGCCGCAGCCGTTTCACCAGAGTATTGAACTCGAACACGCCACAGGCGGTGGTCGTGGAGGTCGAAGGTGAGACCAGGTCGTTACAGAGCGCGCTCGACGACGGACTGATCAGCATCAGCGGAGTGACCACGCCGGCCCCGGGGATCTTCCGGGCTCGAATCGACGCCCTGCGAGTCCGAAATCTGGGCTCTCGACCCATCCGAATTCGGGTGAGGGACGGGGCCATTCTCGGGGGTTCGGGTCACAGTCCGTTTCAGTACGCCGCTACCGAGCTGCTCACCAGGAGCGCCGATCAGGAATCCATCTGGCGGGAACAGGTCTCGCGGCAGCGCAGGTGGGAGACGGAGAGGGGAGGGCGCCAGGAGCCGGTAGCGCCGAGCAGGCAGGTGGTCCCACGCCGGTCCGAGCCGGAGCCGATCGAATCCCCCGGAGCGCCGGAGCTCTGCCGGTCGGAGGCGCCGCCCAGGATCGAGTTCTCCGTCGTTCCTCCCATCGGCTCCTTCGCGAACGTCCGGGGCCGGGTGGGCTTCCTGGCGACTCCCTGCGACCCCTCCGCCTTCCGGGTCGCGCTCTACATCCACGTCTCCGGGGTCAAGCCCCGGTACTTCTGCAAGCCCAACGCACCCGCCCCGCTGAGCCTCGTCGGCGCCAACGGCGACTGGGAGATCGACTACACCACGGGCGGGAACGACGAGCAGGCCGGTGAGTTGATCGCCTTCCTGGTCACCGCGGACTCCTCCTGGCCCTGCATTACGCAGGACCTTCCGGAAGTGGACGGCGAGACGGTCCTGGCGCGGGTCGCGACGACCCGCTGATCGATCCCCGCGCGTCTTCGGGGCCGGGTGAGGCGGATTCGCGGATTCCGCGTCGTGAGCCGCCCGCGCTGGGCGGCGATCCCCCACGGGCGTTGCCGCGGCCATCCGCTGTTCCCTTGACGCCGCCGGCGCTGTCTCAACTCTCGATGCAGTGCTCTGCGGTCGCCCCATCCGCGCCTTCACCGCTGCCCGCGGTCTTCCCGGCGCCCGAGGCTGGAACCGCTTCGCAGGGCGGCCGGTCCGCTATCCTCCTATCGCAGCCGAACCGGATGGGCCCGGCCGGTTGGAGCCCGGTTCGGGGCGGCTCGGAACGGGCGCGGACCGGGGCGGGCGCTCGTCCGCGCCATTCATCGCGAGGTACGCTCCGCTTGGCACTCGACTCTCAGACCGACGAGGAGCTGATCGAGAGGGCGCGGCGGGACCCGGCGGAGGCGGGGGCCTGCCTCGAAGTCCTCTACCGGCGCTACTACCCCAAGGTCGCGCACTGGTGCCTCAGGGTGAGCGGCGACCGGCAGCTCGCCGGCGACCTCGCCCAGGAGGTCTTCCTGCGGGTCCACGACCGGCTCGACGGCTTCCGCGGCGACAGCCGTTTTTCGACCTGGCTCTACTCGGTGACGCGCAGCGTCGCCATCAACCGGGGCAGGTCGGAGAGCCGGCACGGGGCGGCCTCGCTCGACAGCGACGAGATGCCGCCGCCGGTCGATCCCGCTCCCTCGCCGCACGATCTCGCGGCGAGCGGCCAGATCGGGGCGCGGCTGCGCGAGGCGATGCGCCGCGACCTCGACGACCTGGAGGCGCGGGTGCTCTACCTCCACTTCGTCCACGGCATGACGCTGCCGGCGATCACCCGGATGCTCGACCTGCGCAACAAGTCGGGCGCCAAGGCCTACGTGGTGGGCGGCACCCGCAAGCTGCGGCGCCGCTTCGGGCGCTGGCTGGCCGAGCAGTCGCCGGAGCCGCGAGGAGGCGACCGATGAACGACCTCCGCGAGCGAGCGAGACTCGAAGAGCTGCTGCGCCGGGCCTACCCGGAGCGCGGAGCGTGCCCGGCGCCGGAGACCTTCCAGCGGGAGGCGGCGGGGGAGCTCGCCGGCGACGAGCTGCGCCGGATCGAGGCCCACGCGGCGCAGTGCCCGGCCTGCCGCGCCGAGCGGGAGCTGGCGCGGCTGTTCGAGCTGCCGCGCGAGGAGTGGGGGGCGCTCGCGCCCGAGGTGGAGGCCATCGTCGCCGATCTGGAGGGGCGCCGCGCGGGAGTCCGGGCGCCGGAGTCGCTGCCGGGGACGGCCCCCGAGGCTTCCCCGGCTCCGCCGGTCCCGAAGGCGATCCCCGAGCCGATCCGGGAGCCGACGCCGGAGAAGCCGCGGGTGGTCGGCTTTCCGTCGCTCGCCACGCTCTCCGGCCGCCGGGCGCGCCCGGCCTGGGTCCTGGCCGCCGCCGCGGTCCTGGTGCTGGCGATCGGCGCCTCGATCCAGAGGGCGCGCCTCGCGCCGCCCGGCCTGCCGGAGCCGACCGGCGCGGTGGTGATGCGGGGCTCCGAGCTCGACGCCCTCTTCCCGCTGGGCGAGATCGAAGAGGCCCCGGCCGAGCTGCGCTGGCGGGGCGAGGAGTGGGCGGGCCGCTACCGGGTCACCGTGAGCGGCGTCGACGAGCGGGTGATCTGGCGGGCCGACACGGCCGAGACGCGGATCGAAACGCCGGCCGAGCTGCGCGGCCGGCTCGCACCGCGGGTCGTATACTTGTGGAAGGTCGAGGCGCTGGACCACGACGGGCGGCGGATCGCCTCGACGCGCTGGGAGCGCTTCCGGATCGAGCCGAGCGGTTCCACCGAGCCATGAGAAAGAGCCTCGACCGCGCACGCGGCGGCGTGCCGCGCGCGCTCGCGATCCTCGCCGCGCTCCTCGCCGGCGCCGTCCTCACGAGCGCCCCGGCGCCCGCGCGCGACACCCTGCGGCTCCGGGTCAACGACGCCATCGCCGAGCCGGGCGGTCTCGCCGCGGTGGTGATCCGCACCTACGCCTCGCGGCCGATCGGCCAGGGGCAGATCTGCTTCACCGCGCGCCGCTCCTCCGGGGGCGGCGGCGGCGGCGAGCCCGGTCCGTTCGCCTCGCTCGAGGGTTACGAGGTCTTCGCCTCGCGCAGGGACGCGCTCTCCATCGCCTCGATCGAGACCTCGAACGACGGGCAGACGGTCGTCGTCGAGTTCTCCTCGGACTCGGCGACGATCAACCGGAAAGACGGGCCGTTGGCGGTCCTCTTCTTCCGGCTGCGCGACGCGGTCTCTCCGGGCGAGCGCTTCCGGATCCGGGTCGACCCGGGCAACACGGTGATCTTCGGCGCCGACGGCTCGATGGTGCCGCTCGAGCCGCGCGCCGGGACGCTCAAGGTCCGCCGCCCCGGCGCCGCCTACGAGATCGAGGCCGACGACGACAAGATCGCGCCGGGCGAGCGGGCGGAGCTGGGGGTGGAGACCTACGAGCCGTTCCGGATCTC
>JBFJMD010000281.1:0-4214 GCA_041634115.1 Thermoanaerobaculia bacterium
GGAGCTTGGCGCCGTTCTCGAGGATGACTCGCGGCGCGGTCAGGTTCCCCTGCACCCGTCCGGTCTTTCGAATCGCCACGCACTCTTCGGCGACGAGGTTTCCGAGAACTTCGCCGTCGACCGTGATGCTGCGACCGACGATGTCGGCCTCGACCTTGCCGCCCGCCGCCACGGTCACCCGGTGGTTGTGGACCGTGACCTTGCCCTGGACCTTGCCCTCGATCAAGAGATCCTCGGCGCCCGAGACCTCCCCCTTGACGGCGATCGAGGGCCCGATTCCAGCCGCGCCGGAGCCGACCCGCGGGCGCTCCACGACACCGGGCTCCGCGGCTTCGCGCTCGGACGGAGTCCCCTGCGATCGGTTCCAGGCCATGACGGGTCTCGCCCGGACTTTGAGCAACGGCCGTGCCAGCAGCGCGGTTCTACCGATGCGGACCCGGGCCGCCGCCCGCTGCCCGGCGAAGCGGAAACTCTTCCCCTGCCGAGCCGGGAAGATCTCCCCGATCGTCCGCGGCTCGGGTCGCGATCTGTACGCCCCGACCGACTCGACCGACTCGAGGCGGGCCCGCGGTCTCACCGCGGGCGACGCGCTGTGATGCGGCCTACGCTCCGGCGATCGGGGCCAGGCGGGCGGTGAAGTGGCGCAGTTGGGCCGGGGCCTCGACGATCCGCAGCCCGGTGAGCGCGGCGCGGCGCTCGACCACGGCGGCCGCGACCTCGAGCACGTAGTCGATGTGGCTCTTGGTGTAGACGCGACGCGGCACCGCGAGGCGGTAGAGCTCGAGCGGGGCGGTGCGCTCGCGGCCGCCGAACATGAGCGTGCCGATCTCGACCCCGCGCACCCCGCCCTCCTCGTAGAAGGCGCAGGCGAGCGCCTGCGCGGGCAGCTCGGTCGCGGGGACGTGGGGCAGGAAGCTGCCGGCATCCACGTAGATGGCGTGGCCGCCGGGAGGCCGCACGATCGGCATGCCGGCGAGCAGCAGCCCCTCGCCCAGGTAGCGCACCGAGGCCAGCCGGTAGCGCAGGTAGTCCTCCTGGACGACCTCGGTCAGCCCCACCGCGATGGCCTCGAGGTCGCGGCCGGCGAGGCCGCCGTAGGTCGGGAACCCCTCGGTCAGGATGAGCAGCTCCTCCTCCTGGCGCGCCAGCCGGTCGTCGTTCGAGCCCAAGAAGCCGCCGATGTTGGCGAGCCCGTCCTTCTTGGCGCTGAAGGTGGCGCCGTCGGCGAGCGAGAACATCTCGCGGGCGATCGACTCGACGGTCCGGTCCCCGAACCCCGCCTCCCGCAGCTTGATGAAGAAAGCGTTCTCCGCGAAGCGGCAGGCGTCGAGGTAGAAGGGAACGCCCTTCGCCCGGGCGAGCTCGCTCGCCGCCTTCAGGTTGCCCATCGAGGCCGGCTGGCCGCCGCCCGAGTTGTTCGTCACCGTGGCGACGACGCAGGCGACCTCTCCCTCGCCGCCCCCGAGCAGCCGCTCGAGAGCGGCGAGGTCGAAGTCGCCCTTGAAGGGGTGCTCCTCGGCGGGGCGCAGCGCGGCCGGGGTGGGCGCGTCGATCGCCCGCCCGCCCAGGAACTCGACGTTCGCGCGGGTGGTGTCGAAATGGGTGTTGGCCACCACCACCCGGCCGGCGACGCCCAGACAGGAGAAGAGGATGCGCTCGGCGGCGCGGCCCTGGTGGGTGGGGATGACGTGCTTGAAGCCGGTCAGCTCGCGCACCCGGGCGGCGAACCGGAACCAGGACTCGGCGCCGGCGTAGGACTCGTCGCCGCGCATCACCGCCGCCCACTGTTCGGACGACATCGCGCCGGTGCCCGAGTCGGTGAGCAGGTCGATCAGGATGTCGCGCGCCGGGATCCGGAACAGGTTCCAGTCGGCGCGGGCGAGGATCTCCCGGCGCTCGCCGCGGCTGGTCACCCGCAGCGGCTCGACCGACTTGATCCGGAATGGCTCGAAGATCCTCGCCATCGCCCCTCCGCGCGCCCGGGCCTCAGATGAAGAGGATCTGGGCGCCCGCGGTCTTGTCGAAGAAGTCCATCGCCGAGATCACTTCGTCGACCTGCTGCACCAGATCGTCCTTCTCCAGCTTGAACATGTCCATCGCCATCCGGCAGCCGTAGAGCTTGGCGCCGCTGTCGTGGAGGATCTCGATCATCTCGCGCACCGGCGGAATGTCGAGCTTCTCCATCTGCTTCTGCATCATTCTAGACGTCAGCGACTCCATGCCCGGCAGGCCGCCCACCATGGTCGGGATCGGCAGCGAGGGATTGCCGACGGTCGCCGTGTGCAGGTGGTCGATCTTCTTCTCGGTCACGATGTCGAGGCCCCAGAAGGTGAAGAACAGGCTCGCCTCGATGCCGCTCATGCGGGCGGCGTTGGCCAGGATGAGCCCCGGGTACGCCATGTCGAGGCTCACCTTCGAGCAGATGATCGCCAGGTGGGTCAACGGCTGCGGCCGCTGCTCCTCCCCCTGGACGAGCGGGCGGGTCTCGGTCTTCGGTTCGGCGGTTGTCGTCGTCATCTCGGTCTCTCCCCGATCCTAGATGCAGCCCTGCGGCTTCGGCAGGCCGGAGATCTTCGCGGCCAGCTTGCCCGGGCCCTTCGGAAAGAGCTGATAGAGCTCCTTCATGTTCACCCCCGAGAGCTTGGAGATCCGGCGCAGGCCCGGGGGCTGGCCCTCGCGCGCGGCGTCTTCGCGGCAGAAGGTGATGACCTTCCAGTGCTTGTCGGTCAGCGCCGCGATCCCCGACTCGGCGGCGATCGCCTCGGCGAGCTCGGGGCTCCACTGATCGCTGTCGAGCAGGAACCCCTCCTCGTTCACGTCCACGGTGCGACCCGCGTATTCGGTGGCTGGCATTTTCGTTTCTCCTTTCGATCGCGCGGCTCAGGCCGCGAGCTCTCTGTCCTTTTTCCAGGAAGCGGGCGCTTTCTTGCCCGTCATCGACATCCGGTTGGGCACCGGGATCGGCCGTCCGGGCAGCAGCGCGTTCCAGTAGACCCAGCGGAACGCCAGCTTGCCCCAGTGGTTGCGGCGGCTCTCCCGGAGCAGCGTGAAGGGGCCGACGACCGGCAGCGGGTAGTCCCCGGGCAGCGGCTCCACCTCGTAGTTGAAATCGATCAGCATGGCCTTGCCGTAGCCGCTCTCGATGAAGCAGTTGGCGTGGCCGTCGAAGCCCTCGACCGGGCTGGCGCCGGCGATCGAGCGCAGCACGTTCTCCACCACCACCTCGGCCTGGAAGTGCGCCACCGAGCCGGCCTTCGAAGTCGGCAGGTTGGTGGCGTCGCCGAGCACGAAGATCCGGTCGTGGCCCTTCGCCAGCAGGGTGTGCGGATCGGTCGGCACGAAGGCGAGCTCGTCGCCCAGGCCCGAGGCCTCGATCACCTCGGCGCCCATGTGGGTCGGCACGCTCACCAGGAGGTCGTACGGCACCTCCCGCTCGTCGTAGGACCGCAGCACCTTGCGGTCGCCGTCCACCTCGCCGGTCGAGAACTCCGAGACGACCTCGATGCCGCGGTCCCCGAGCATCGTGCCCAGGGCGCGCGAGGCGATCGGGCGGGTGAAGGCGCCGTCGAGCGGCGTCACGAAGGTGAGCTCGACCCGGTCGCGGACGCCGCGGCGGGTGAAGAAGTCGTCCGCCAGGAACATGAACTCGAGCGGCGCCACCGGGCACTTGATCGGCATCTCGACCACGTTGAGCGCGATCCGCCCCTCCTCGAAGCGGGCCAGGGCGTCGCGCAGGGCGGTCGCTCCCTTGAGGGTGTAGAAGTCGTGGATCGACCGCCGCCAGTGCTCGCCCTCGAGGCCCGGAGTCTGGTCGGGACGGATGTGCGAGCCGGTGGCGATCACCAGCAGGTCGTAGGCGAGCCGCTCGCCGTCCGACATCACGAGCCGGCGGGCATCGGGCTCGATGCCGGCGACCGAGCGACCGTCCCAGGCGACTCCGGCGCCGAGCGTCTTCGCCCGGGGCCGGAACATCCGCTCCGGCCGCTGCATGCCGAACGGCAGGAAGATCAGGTCGGGCTGGAACAGGTGCCGGGGGTCGGGGTCGAGCACGGTCAGCTTCCAGTCGCGAGGGAGCCGCTTGCGCAGGCTGTTCGCGACGGTCGTGCCGGCGGTTCCGGCACCCAGGATCATCAGGTCTTTCATCGCGCCTCCAGTTCGTGGGCTCTCTTGGCCTCGCAGGTCGAGGGTGCAGTCCCTGTGCCAACACGTAACTA
>JBFJMD010000282.1:0-4197 GCA_041634115.1 Thermoanaerobaculia bacterium
GTCAAGAACCGCTGGCTGAGCAACCTGGTGGACGTCGCGCCGGAGCGGTTCCCCGCCTTGGCCGTCCGCCTCGCCGATCCGGTGACCGGCGCCTGAGCCCCGCGGCCGGCCTGGCGCCTACACCAGCTCCGCGCCGGTGATCACCTCGACCAGGGCGGGGCCGTCGTGCGCCGGGGCGGGCTCAGTTCGGCGACGGCCAGCCGAGCAGCTCGCAGAGGATCTTCGGCACGTCGGTGTTGTCCAGCACCCCCTGGAAGCGCTCCTGGCCCGGGCCGGCGGCCCACAGCGGCACGTCCTCGCCGGTGTGGCCGTAGGTGTCGTCGGAGACGGTCGGCGGCGTCCAGGTGGCGCCGTTGCGGCGGGAGAGCGCGGTGCCCAGCGAGCGGCCGGCGCTGTAGCGCTCCTCGGCGTCGCGGACCGCCGCGATCTCGTCCTCCGAGAAGTCGGCGTACCCGGTCATCTCGGCGACCATCTCGGCGCCCGCGCCGCGCCCGCGGATCTCGGCCACCATCCAGTCGACCGAGGCGCGCTGCTCTCGAAACTCCTCCCAGTCGACGTAGTCGTTGACGGCGAGGCCGCCGGAGGCGTGGTCTCCGGTCACCAGGACGAGCGTCCCCGGCCGGCGCTCGCGGTGCTCCAGCACGGCGCTCGCGGCGCGGTCGAAGGCGCGGACCTCGAGCGCCATGGTGGCGCCGTCGAAGGCGTGCGCCGCCTGGTCGATGCGGCCGCCCTCGACGAGCAGGAAGAAGGGCCGGTCCGCCGCCTCGAGGAGCTCGAGGGCGATCCGGGTCAGCCGCTCCAGGGTGGGCGGGCGGCGGTCCTCGGGCTCGCGCCGGGCGTCGATCTCGTAGGCGATCTCGTCGCCCGCGAAGAGTCCGAGGAGCGGCGCCGGCGGCGGCGACGCGATCTCCTCCGGCCGCGTCCACACGGTGAAGCCCGCCTCGCGGGCGCGCTCGAGCAGCCCGTCCTCCGCGCTCCGGTGACCGCCTTCGGACTCCGGCAGGAACCAGCTAAGGCCTCCCCCGAGCGCCACCGCCGGCGCGTGCTCGAGGAGCTGCTCGGCGATCTTGTCTTCGTCGTCGTAGCGGTGCTCGACGTGGGCGTAGAAGGCCGCGGGGGTGGCGTGGGTGAGGGCGGTGGTGGTGACGTAGCCCACGGCCCAGCCGCGCTCGCGGGCCATCTCGGTGAAGCTGCGCAGGGGCCGGCCGGCGGGATCGATGCCGATCGCCTTGTTGTCGGTCTTGACGCCGCTGGCGAGCGCGGTCGAGGCCGCGGCGCTGTCGGTGGTCGGGTTCGAAGCGGACCAGGTCGTGACCAGGGCGGTGACGGGCAGCCTCTCGAACGCGAACCGCTGCCCGACGCCGAGCTCGAGGTAGCGGGCGAAGGCGATCTGCGACGGCCCCAGGCCGTCGGCGAGCAGCAGGACGATCGCGGAGGGCGGCTCCGGCGGCCGCTCCGACGCCGGCGGCGCGCAGCCGGCTCCGACGAGCGCGGCGAGAGCGGCGGAGGCGGCGGCGAGCGCCGGCAGGGGACCGGTGGCGGGAGAGCGCGGCATGGGCGATCCTCAGCCGTCTCCCAGGCAGATCCCCATGTCGCGCGCCGCCAGCACGGTGTCGCCGTCGAGCGGCACCGACTTCATGCGGCGGGTGGCGACCGCCAGCGGCACCGTCTTGACGAGGGGCGGGTCGAGGGCGACCATGACCGAGAAGCGCCCCTCTTCGATCACCCGCACCGCGGCGGCGCCGAAGCGCAGCGAGATGATCCGATCGTGCGCCGTGGGCCAGCCGCCGCGCTGGAGGTGGCCGAGGACGACCGAGCGCGTCTCCTTGCCGGTGCGCCGCTGCAGCTCTCGCGCGAGGAGCTCGCCGACGCCTCCCAGCCTCCGCCTGCCGCCGGGCTCCCGGGGCTCGCGGGTGATCGGCTCGCCGCCGACCTCGCGGGCGCCCTCGGCGACCACCACCAGGCTGAAGCGGCGGCCGCGCGCCTCGCGCTCCCGGATCTTGCGCTCGACGGACTCCAGCCGGTACGGGATCTCCGGAATCAGGATGACGTCGGCGCCGCCGGCGAGGCCGGCATGGAGGGCGATCCAGCCCGCGTAGCGACCCATCACCTCGACGGTGAAGACGCGGTCGTGCGCCTCGGCGGTCGAGTGCAGCCGGTCCACGGCCTCGGTGGCGACGGAAACGGCGGTGTCGAAGCCGAAGGTGACGACGGTGCCCGCCAGGTCGTTGTCGATGGTCTTGGGCACGCCGACGACCGGGACGCCCAGCTCCCCGAGGCCGGCGGCGATCTCCATCGAGCCGTCGCCGCCGATCGAGATCAGGGCGTCGAGTCCGAGGCGGTGGAAGTTCTCGACCACCTCGCCGGAGCGGTCTACGGCCCCGTCCTCGCCCTCCTCCTCCCGCGCCGGGTAGGTGAACGGGTTGCCGCGGTTGCTGGTGCCCAGGATGGTGCCGCCCAGATGGGCGATGCCGCGCACGGCGTGGCGGTCGAGCCGCACCGTCTTGTCGGGGTCGAGCAGGCCCTCGTAGCCGCGCCGGATGCCGAGCACCTCCCAGCCGCGCGACTCGGCGGCGAGGACGGCGGCGCGGATGACGGCGTTCAAGCCGGGGGCGTCGCCGCCGCCGGTGGTGATCGCGATGCGCTTGGCTTTCCCGGGCATCGATTCGCGGCACAGTCTACTCGGTCGCGCCCGGTCGCGGTGGCGACCCGCTCCGCCCCCGGACGGGGTCGCGCCGGGACCCGTGGCGGGCGGTGCGAGCGGGGGCCCGGCCCGCGGGCCGGGGCGCCTGGAGCCGCCGGATTGCCGCCCTTGACAGGGTGATTTCGATCGTGTACGGTCGCGTAATCCAGTTGGTAAAGAACTTGGAACGGGGGCCGGGTCGAGGGGCTCCGGGGGTGGGGCCTGCCCGGCGACGGGGCGTTTTCTGGCCCCGCGGCCGGGTCTGGGAGAGAATCGCGCGATGAGCGACCAGACCTTCGGGTTCCGCCCCTGGGTGCGCGGCACCTGCCGCAAGGCGATGATCTGGGGGGTGGGGGCGGTGGCGGTGCTGGCCCTGCTGGCGTGGGCGTTCCGCACGCCGCAGAGCGCGCCCCTCGGCCGGGCGTTCGGGGCCCTGGTCTTCTACGGTCTGCTGTTCTGGGCATCGCTGGCCAAGATCTGGTGGACGGCCGGGGGCCCGGCCGTCGTTCTCGACGCCGAGACCGTCGGCTACCAGCCGCTGCACACCTTCCGGCCGCGCAAGATCCGCTTCGACCGGATCCTCTCCTGCGCTCCGCGCGAGGGCACCCAGTCGCTGCGGCTGGTCTACCGCAACGCGCGGCGGGCGCGGGAGTTCTTTCTCAACCTCGCGGTCATCGACGGCCGCAACGAGTTCCTGGACGCGCTCGGCACGCGTCTCGAGGGGGCCGGGCTCGCTCGGCAGCCCGGGCGGGCGCCGGTGTGGCGCCTGCCGGGCTGGGAAGAGACGCCCGGATCGGAGGAGGCGGAATGAGAGCCGTTCGCTACCACGGACCGCGGCGGCCGCTGGCGCTGGAGGAGATCGGGGATCCGACGCCGGGGCCCGGGGAGGTGCTGGTGCGGATCACCGCGGCGGCGATGTGCCACACCGAGCTGCACTTCGAGAGCGGACTGCTCGATCTGGGGGTCGCTCCGCTCACCCTCGGCCACGAGATCGTGGGCCGGGTGGAGGCGGTCGGCGAGGGGGTGGATCCGGCCCGGCGCGGCGAGCGGGTGATCCTCTACTACTACCTCGGCTGCGGCCGCTGCCGCCACTGCCGCGGCGGCGACGAGCAGCTCTGCGGCGCGCTGCGCGCCGAGTACGGCTTCATCTCCGACGGCGGCTACGCCGAGCTCGCGGTGGTGCCGGAGCGCAACGCTGTCAAGCTGCCCGATTCGATCCCCGACGTCGCGGCGGCGCCGATCGGCTGCGGCGTCACCACCGCGGTCCACGCCGCGAGTCTCGCCGGGCTGGCCGCCGGGGAGTGGGCGGTGGTCTACGGCGTCGGCGGCGTCGGCTTCGGCCTCGTCCAGCTCACGAGGGCGCGGGGGGCGCGGCCGATCGCGGTCGGCCGCAGCCCGGCGAAGCTGGCGAAGGCGGCGGAGCTCGGCGCGGAGGTGACGATCGACGCCACCGCCGGCGCGGTCGCCGAGCGGGTCAAGGAGGCGACGGGCGGCGGCGCGGACGTGGTGTTCGA
>JBFJMD010000283.1:0-4183 GCA_041634115.1 Thermoanaerobaculia bacterium
CCCGCTCGCCCGACTGGGCCCGCAGCACGAGGTCGGGGTCGAGCCCCGCCCGCGCCGATTCCGTCGCCATCGCCATCGCCTCGCTCACGTCAAGGATACGCGCCCGGGCGTGGTTTATTCGATTCCGGGGCCGGAAACTACCGCTCGGATCGGGGGAAACCTACCCCCGGGGACGTTGTTTCCCCGCGCCCGGGGCGCGACAATCAAACTGGTGGGGTAGTGGCATCGCCGTGCTCGGCTCGGCTTCGGGGGTGAGGTCGACCCTCAGGAGAGGAGGACGGCATGCCGATCACCGAAAAGCAGCTCAGAGACGCCCACATCGAGCGCCACCGGGTGGCGCGAAGCCTGGGGAATCTCGCCAGGCTGAACAAGGAGGAGATGGCGATCTTCAACGAGATGAAGAGCCATGACTGGGTCGAGCTCTCGAAGGGCAATCTGACCGCCAAGCTCGAGCCCAGGCGCTTCAGCGTCCCCTGGAGCGAAGTGGTGAAAAAGGGCCTCGGTCCAAGGCAGGTCGCCGATCTGGTCCAGGAGGCGGAGGACCGCAACGAAGAAGCGAGGATGCTCTTCGGCGATCCCCACACCCGCTGGACCGAAGAGGCGCTGGCGATGGAGCGCCTCGTGATCGTGGGTCACTAGCGAATCTTCATCGCTGATTGCCGGACGTGCCACCCGGCGAACCGGCGAACCCGTTGCCGCCGTGTGGCAGCGCCTCGAGACGGCAAGGGCAGGGTTGCGATCCGCGCGCCGGCTCGCGCGCAAACGGCGTTATCGTAGGGGCCGAACCATTTCGAGGAGGCCCCGATGCCGAACGAAGACGCCCTGGCCGCGGTGTCGCCCGTCTCACGCTATCCCCTGCTCGACGCGCTGCGCGACCGCCGCTCGCGCCGCTTCGGGGTCGGAATGCAGATGGAGGCCGGGCCGCTCGCCTACGCGAGCCGTCGGCCGCCGCTGCGGCTTTCCGAAGAAGAGGAGGCGCTCCTCGCCTTCGCCGCCTGTGGGCTGACCGGCTTCGCCGCCGCCGACCTGGTCTACGAGCCCGGGGAGGGGGGCACGATCCTCGCCGGCCTCGTCGGCAGGACGGCGGCGAGCGGCGACGCGATCGCCACCGTCTCCGTCGTCGTCGCCAACGAGGAGGCGACCTACCTGCTCAAGCGCCCGCGCGACTTCGAGCGCCGGGAGCTGCCGGAGCTCTTCGACCTGGCGCGCCGCGGCGATTTCGTCGAGCTCTACCGGCGAAGCCGGGTCAAGATCCTCGACGGCCGGGCGAGCCCGCCGCTCCATCCCTTCTTCAACCTCGACGTCAACCGCTGGTCGCTCTACGACCCGGCGAGCACCTACTTCCTGCCGGTCAACGAGCTCACTTTCCTCTACATCAACGGGGTGCTGGAGATCCTGGGCGAGTCGACCGGCGCCTTCATCGTGGACGAGCGGAGGCACTTCAAGCCGGCGGGCCTGAAGAAGTTCGCGCGCAGCAAGGGCGGGCACCTCCACGACGACCCGAACGACGAGCGGGCGCTCACCATCCAGCAGCTCGAGACCCTGGTCACCGAGTTCGTGACCGTCGAGCAGGGGATGGTGCTCCAGAACCTCTCCCTCATGGCGCAGGCCCTGGGCCTCGGCGGCTTCCCGCACTGGGCCGCCCACCCCTTCGGCTGGCTCGAGGCGCTGGGCTTTTCGACCCGGCGGATGCGGGGGAGCCGCTACCTGGGGGCCGGGCGGCTGCTCGGGGCGCTCGCCCGCCTCGTCGGCAAGGACCCCGAAGTCGTCCTCGCCGAGGGGCTCGAGCGCGACGGCCGGCCGCTGCTCGCCCCTTACTGCCCGCCCTGGTACGAGTCGATGGAGGCGGCGGTGCGGGCCGTGGTCGAGTACAAGTTCGGGGCCGAGGGAGTCTTTCGGGCGGGGACGGCGGCAAGCGCCTGGCGCGAGCCGGAGCGGATCGCCGAGAGCGCCAAGCCGCCGAGCGCCGCCGCGATCGACGCCACGATCGCCTACTGCGAGTACGTCTGGCGCCGCTACGGCCGCTTCCCGGCCTACCCGCCGCCGTTTCGGACGGTCCTCGGCTTCCAGGCCGGCCACGTCGACGTCGACTTCTACGACCGCCACTACCGGCCCGAGGTGCTGAGCGAGACCCAGCGCCGGCACCTGGCGGACTGGCACGGGGCGCCGGCGGGCAGCTGAGTGGGTCCGCGCCGATCAGAGGGTCTTCAGGAACTCGATCAGGGCGCGCTTGTCCCCGTCCGGGAGGTCGGCGCCGTATTCGTGGCCCCGGTTGACCACGAAGTCGGGGCAGGCGCTGAGCTCCAGGAGCGGGTCGACGAGATCGGAGAGTGCCTTCGCCACCTCATCGTCCGTCGCGGATGGATCCAGCGACTTGTGCAGCCGCTTGAGTCGAAGAGCCGTGACAAGGAGGGTCTTCCTCGCGCTGAATCGGGACGCGAGGTCGCCGGCGTCGGACTGAAGCGTGACATTGGCGATTAGGCCGATCGGCATCTTCGCGGGAATCGGGCCGATCTGAATTTCGCCCGGGCCGAAGATCCCCGGGTACACCCGGTTGCGAAACGCGGTCAGTGGCTGCAGCATGGCGGGGAGAGCGTCGCCGCCGATCGACAGGTAGCTGGCGCTAGTCGTGCGGGCGAGATAGCCGGGGAAGCGGTCGTCCCTTTCGCGGTTCTCCGGATTGAGCAGCTGATCGATCGCCCGCTCGAAGAGCGCCATGCGCCCCTCGACGGACGGATCGGGGAGCTCTGTGAAGCGCGGCACGGAGTTGTTGTGGAGGAATGGCGCGGTCGACCAGAGGCCGAGCAATGAAGGGACCCGCAGGTAGCCGCGGCCGCCCCCCGGCGGGTCGACCTCGCGGATCTCTCCCGTCACCGGGTGATGGACGGCGATCTTGCCGGCCGCGGGAAGCTCCTTGTAGGAGAGCGAGGAGAAATTGTCCCAGACGCGCCCCTCGAGGGCGCCCGAGGACAGGGAGGCGCAGGCGTTGGACCCGACCTCGCTGATCGGGACCCGGCGGTCGTTGGAGAGGTAGTTGCCCTCCAGGAAGTCGTCGGCGAGGACCAGGCGCTTCATTCGGCGCTTGAAGTCGTCGCTCAGGGTCCAGTCCCGATAGTCCAGCCAGCTCGAGAGGTCGGCCCCTTCCAGCTCCGCCGGAAGCTTGCTCGAGTGGCACGCGGCACAGTGCTCGGCAAAGGCGACCCGGCCACGGCGCAGCACGCGATCGTCCGATTCGATCAACGCCCGGCCGCCCGGCGCCGCGGCCAACCGCGGCGGCCGGGCCGAAGCGCGGAGCAGGAACCGCATCAGGTTCGGCAGCTGCCGGACGGTGGCGTTCCAGTAGGTCGAGTTGGCCTCGGCGATCTTGATCCTCATCGGCGTCTCGACCTGTCCGCCGACGAGTGGGTTGAAGTGAAGCAGCCACTCCTCGCTGAACAGGCCGAAGTGGAGAAACATCTGGCCGAGGGTCCCCAGCGGGCCGGTCGAGCCGGCGCCGTCGGCGAGGTAATGGGGCGTCCAGACGACGTCCGGCGGGTCGAAGTACTCGCACCGGGGAATGAGCGAAGCGCCGAAGTCGGTGCGGACCACGTCGGGACAGAAGGGTTCCGTGTCGGCGCCCCCGCCGGCCAGGATCTCCCGGCCCCAGCGCTTCGCGGCCTCGAGGCGCCACGGGAGGCCGTGGAGGGGCTGGATGGCGCGCGGGTTGAGAATCCCGTCGGTAGCGACCAGGGAGGTGTCGAGGGCGCCCGCGGGATACGAGTGCAGGATCTGCCAGAGGAAGCTGGACTCGTCCTTGTCGGGGTGGAAGACGCGGTCGAAGCGGAGGTGCTGGGCCCCGACCGTCGAAGAGAGGTTCTCCCAGCCCGGACTCTCCGGGTCCGAAGGCGGCCTCACGGGGTCGGGCCCGACGTGACACAGGGCGCAGGCCACGCCGACGCGGTAGGGGCGCACCAGGCTCGAGTCGGTGGAGTACGCGGGGTCGAAGTAGTACCTCTCCGGATCCCATCGTCTCGCCGCCGCCTCGTCGAAGTCCGGGTTCGGAAACAGCCGCAGGCCGACGACGCCGGAGGCGTAGCCGTAGGATGAGCCGGTCGAGACCTCCGCTTGCCGCCTGGAGTCGCCGCGAGCACCGGGTCCCACGAGCGGTGAGTACTTCGGGTCCTCGAACGGTTCGGGAGGGCAC
>JBFJMD010000284.1:0-4178 GCA_041634115.1 Thermoanaerobaculia bacterium
CGCTCCCAGCGCCATCTCGTCGCCCAGGCTCACCGACAACGGAACCAGGAGTCCCGGCGACCCCGGAGGAGCGGGGGCGACGCCGAGGGACATGTCGCTGTAGGTCAGATACGCGAGGAAGGGGCCGGCGTAGAGGTCGGCCTTCTTACCGGGTGTCAGGTGGACATTGAGCCCGACGCAGGCGGCGTCGAAGGCCAACGTGTCGGTGGCCGCGAGCAGCCCTCCATCGAAGGTGACGGTGTAGTCGTTGTCGGCGCCGCCGAGCAGCCCCACCTCGATGCCGAGCCGCGGCCCGAACCGGTATTCGCCGGATACGCCGCCCCCGGCCGCGCTGGCGTTCTCCACTCGCGACCGGTACCCGGTGTTGCTCGGGCTGACCCGACCCTCGCTGACGCCGAGCCAGTAGCCGTTGACTCGCAGCCGCCACCCCTCTTCCGGCGCCGCGGCGGACGCGGTCCCCGGCAGCAGCAGACCCGCCAGGATCGCCGCAACGATGGGCAAATTGATCGCCTTCATGACCGACCTCCATTCTCCCGGAGCCGCCGAGTCCTCTTCGCCCAGGCCGTGCCGTTGTCGAGGCACCCAGAAGATTACGCCCAAGATTGCGAATTGTCGCCACCCCTGAGGGCGGGCGGCGGGGGGACCGACTGCCCGGCCGCCGGCTAGTACAGGCCGGCGTGCGCCATCCAGCGGTCGAGCGTCAGCAGCATCCAGTACTGCTCGTTGGAGAACCGCGGGCGCTTGGGTGGCCGGATGACGCCCGCCTCCTCCAGCCGCCGGAGGGCGGCGGCGAGCCGCTCCGGGTGCTCTTTGACCCAGCGCCGGATCGGCAGGTTGAAGCACCGCTTCCGACGGTTGAAGTGGTCCGGCGGCATCCGCGCGTCCATCAGCGACCGCACGATGAGCTTGCCGCGGTTCTTCTCGACGTCGCGCAGCAGTCGCGTGTCGAGCGACAGCGCGAACTCCACGAGCCGATGATCGCAGAGGGCCGGTCGCGCCTCCAGGGAGTGAGCCATGGTCGAACGGTCCACCTTGGCCATCAGGTGACCCGGAAGATCGGTGTGGAGATCGACCCACTGCATGCGCCGCAGCGGCTCCAGATCCTCGCGCCAGTAGGGCCTGAGGTGCCAGAGGTCGTCGTAGTCCGGGTCCCGGAGGTCGGGATGGAGCAGCGCCTGTTTCTGCCGCAGCGTGAAGGGGGCGAGATAGGCGCCGTAGCGGTCCAGGCCCTGGGCGGAGCGCCTCTGCAGCGACCGGGCGCTCCAGCCGAAAGGCGGGATCAGCGCGGCCAGCGTCGGGCCGAGCCGGGTGGCGCCGTCGGTGAACCACTTGTTGTACTTGTCGTAGCCGCAGAAGAGCTCGTCACCGCCCTCGCCGCAGAGGGCGACCTTGACGTGACGCCGCGCCAGGCGCGCGACCAGGTAGACGGCCCAGGCCCCGCTGTCGCCGAACGGCTCGTCGAAGATCGCCGGCATGGTCTCCAGGGCCTGCTCGAAGTCGACGGCCGCTCCGGTCTCCTCGTGATGCTCGGTTCCGAAGTGGGTCGCCACGCTGCGGGCGAGCTCCGACTCGTCGCGGCGCTTGATGTCGGAGCCGAGGGTGAACGTCCGCGGCCGGTCCAGGTAGGCGACCAGCGTGGACGAGTCGATGCCGCCGCTGAGGAAGACCCCGACCGGCACGTCCGCCAGCATGTGCTCGGGCACGATCCGGGAGAGCAGGGCGTCCAGGCGCTCGCCCGCCTCCGCCGCGTCGGTGATCGAAGCTTCGGGCGAAGGGCTCCAGTAGCGCGACACCTGGAGCGAGCCGTTGCTTCGCCAGACGAGCTGATGCGCCGGCGCCAGCTGCGAGATTCCCGAGTAGATCGTCTTGGGAGCCGGCGCGCACTTGTAGGTGAAGTAGTCGCGCAGCGCGGTGCGATCGACCTCCGGCCGGCCCAGCTCGAGCAGCGCCTTGACCTCCGAGGCGAAGGCGATCCCGCCGCCGGCGAGCTCGCGGTAGACCAGCGGCTTGATGCCCAGGCGGTCGCGGGCGGCAAACAGCGTGCCCCGGCTCGAATCCCAGATGGCGAACGCGAACATGCCCTGCAAGGCGTGCAGGCAGTCGGCGCCGTCGCGCGCGTACAGGTGCAGCACGACCTCGGCGTCGCAGGTCGAGCGGAAGGGACCCGGCAGCCCGGCCCGCAGCTCGCGGTAGTTGTAGATCTCGCCGTTGAAGGTCAGCGTCAACGGCCCCAGCGTCATCGGCTGGTGGCCGGCCGGGGAGAGGTCCAGAATGGAGAGCCGGGTGTGCCCGATCTGCGCCTGCGGCGTGCTCCAGATCCCGAAGTCGTCCGGACCCCGGTGGACCAGCCGCCGGGTCATCGACTCGATCGAATCAGGTGGGAGACCGCTTCCGACGATCCCGGCTATTCCGCAAATGGCCTGGATCCTCGCGAAAAGAAAGGCGTCCCGGGCAGGCGGAGCACTATAGCAAGTGAGCGGGCTCGGGGTCGGGAGCCGGATCGGCGCCGGACCCGAGGCCCCGCAAGGCGAAAGGAACGACGACCAGGAAGAGCGCCACCCGCTGCAGTTCGGTGTCTCCCCAGTTGTACTCGAAGAGCCCGGCCAGATTGAAGGCGAGGAGACCCGCCAGGGCTCCGGTGTAGAGGTCGCCCCTCCCCCCGCCGCGACGCGCGTCGTCGCGCCAGCCTCGCCAGGCCGCGAGCAGCGCGGCGCCGAACAGCCAGACGTACGCCGCCAGGGTCAGCAGCCCGCGCTCGGCGGCCAGGTGAACGAACGAGTTGTGCAGGTGCTTCGTCGTCTGCGACACCGCCGTCGGGTGGCGGTAGATCGGGAACAGGTCCTCCACCAGCCCGGGACCGACGCCGAAGAGCGGCCGATCGGCGGCCATCTGGAGACCCGCTTCGAGCATGCAGAGCCGATCGTAGTTGGTCGGATGCTCGAGATCGACGATCGACCTCATCCGCTCCGCGACCGGCGCCGGCGCCAGCAGGGCGACGAGCGCCACGGCGGCCGCCAGGATGAGCAGGTAGCGCGGCGCCCGCGCCAGCAGGAGCAGTGCCAGGGTGAGAACGAGGGCCACCCAGGCGCTTCGCGTCAGGCTTCCCAGCAGCGCCAGGTTGATCACCGCGAGGCCCAGCCAGCGCCAGACGCTTCTCCAGCCTCGCGAGTAGACCATCTGCGACAGCAGGAGGAGGTCGCCGAGCATCAGGAAGCCGGCAAAGGTCATGTAGATGGAGAACGGGCCGCGAATGCGATTGGCGATGTCGCCGGATCCGGCCAGGAGCTCGCCGAGGCCGTAGACGGCGGCCGCGACCGCGACGACGATCAACCCGTTGACCACCTGCCGAGCGCGCCGCTCGGAGTCGATCACCAGGAGCCCGAGCGGGATCGCCGCGAGGGTGAAGAGCTCGCTCAGCTCCCGGACGCTGCGACCGGGGTCGGAGGAGAGAAGCGTCGACGCCAACAGGATGCAGACGTACGCCAGGAGAGGCAGCAGGATGTCGGTCCGGCGGGCCCAGATCCGGACTCCCCGCTTCCAGGACGCGGGCGCGGCCAGCAGCGCCAGGCCGAGGAAGAGGTTCGACAGGGCGAGACCGAAGAGCGCCCAGAGGTGCAGGACGTAGAGCGTGGAGGCGGCGCGGAATCCGCTGGCCCGGACGTCTCCGCTCGCGGTCACATCGCTCGCCCGCGAGCGGTGCGCTCGCCTGCTGGGCTCCCGGGCATGGTGCGTTACGGCGGCCGTCGACTTCAGATTCACCCTCGCTCTGGCAGCGTTGCGGCAAGCTCGCCGCCCGGTATTGTAGCCGCTCGCGGCTCCGTCGCGACCGGGATTCGGGCACCCGCGAGCTTTCTCGCCGGCGCCCGGGGCCCGCGTCCGACCGCTTCGCGACCGCCGGCGGCGCAGGGGGATCCCGTTGCGTCCCCGAGCGAACCGTGAAACGCTTCGTACCGCTCGGCTCGACGCGAGCCCCGAATCCCCGAATCCGAACCGCACTTCCGAAAGGATCGCCTCCATGCGCGCCGTCCGTCTCTGGCCGATCGCCTCGACCGTTCTCGCCCTCGCCCTCCTGGTGACCCCCCCGGGGGCCGCGGACTGGCCGCAGTGGCGGGGGCCGGAGGGGCTCGGGGTGGCGCCGGCCGCGGTCGAGCTGCCGGCGACCTGGGGGCCGGAGAGCG
>JBFJMD010000285.1:0-4172 GCA_041634115.1 Thermoanaerobaculia bacterium
GCCAGGTCGCGCATCCCGGAGACGTCGGGGTGGCGGAAGAGGGCGTTGTCGTCGAAGTTCATCTTGGCGTCGAGGGCGACCACGTCGCCGCCGCCGGTGACCAGCAGCGGGTTGATCTCGACCAGCGAGGCGTCGGTCGCGAGATAGGCGTCGACCAGGGCGCGGACGAGCTTCCCGGCCTGCTTCGCGGTGTCGCCGGCGAGGCCCATGCCCCGCACCAGCGCCCGCACCTGGAAGGGCTGGATGCCGAGGTGGGGGTCGACCCCGGCCCGCACGATCGCCTTCGGGTCGCGGGCGGCGACCTCCTCGATCTCCATGCCGCCGGAGGCCGAGGCCATGACCACCGGCCGGCCCGCCTCGCGGTCGAGCGTCACCCCCAGGTAGAGCTCGGTGGCGATGTCGAGCGCCTCCTCGACCAGCACCCGGCGCACGGTCTGCCCGCCGGGTCCGGTCTGGGGGGTGACGAGCCGCATGCCGAGGATCGCCGCGGCGTGGGCCTCCGCCTCCGCCGGATCGGCGGCCAGCTTGACCCCGCCTCCCTTGCCCCGGCCGCCGGCGTGGATCTGCGCCTTGACGACGGCGCGGCCGCCCAGCTCGCGGGCGATCTCGGCCGCCTCGGAGGCGCTCTCGGTCACCCGCCCGCGCGGCGTCGCGACGCCGTGGCGGCGCAGGATCTCCTTCGCCTGATACTCGTGGATCTTCAAGAACTCGTCTCCTCGGATTGGCGGATTGCCGCGCGCGTGGTCCCGCGCGAGGCGCGGCGAGTCTAGCACGGCCGTGGATGGGCCCCGCTCTCCGATCGAGGAGCCGCTTCGGGGTCTCCGGCGCTCCGGGGGCGGGGGAGGCCCTCCCGGGTACCGGCGCGAGCCGGTCGGACTTTGGCGGGGGGCTCGCGCCTGCGCTCCGCGTGCGCGCCGACCGACCGTGCCCTTCGGACGATCGCGTGGGCGCTGGCGGAGAGCTACCCGGGAGAGCCTCCCCCGCCCCCGGAACGCCTTCTGGGAATGCGGCGGCTTGAGGCTTCGGTTGTCGAGGCTCGCCTCGATGGACGGTGGGGTCAAGACGGCCGGTGCGCCTGTGAAAGGTGCGCCGGCCGACGGCTCTGCGGCGGTCGGAGCCGTTTGCGCCGGGAGTCCGAGGAGGCGGACCGGGGATCGCCGAGGCCCTCGCCGGGGAGCTCTCCGCCAGCGCCCGCTCCAGGCTTGGAAGGCCACCTCCGGCGGGCGCGCACGCGGAGCGCAGGTGCGAGCCCCAACGTCAAAGGTTGAGCAGCTCGCGCCGGTCCCCGGGAGGGCCTCGGCGAGCCCCGCTCCGCCGGAGGCCCCGAAGCCACCTTCCCCCAAACCGCCGAAGCCGCCTCTTCGACGGCCCCAGGGCGTCGCGGGAGGGGGCCTTCCAGGGGGCATAGTTCCACTCCCGCCCGCCGACGAGACAGCCGTGGCGGACCTAGCGCCTTCAGACGAGGAACGCCGAGCCCGGCCTTTTGACCCCTGGAAGGCCCCCTCCCGCGACGCCCCTACGGCAGCTGCAGAACCAGCAGCGTCAGGTCGTCGGCGCGGGGGCCGCGGCCGCCGAAGGCCTCGAGGTCGGCCAACACGCCGTCGCGCAGGCCGCCGACGCCGGCCGCGCTGTGGCGCCGCAGGCTCTGCTCCAGCCGCTCGAAGCCGAACAGCTCCTCGCTGCCGTCGCGGCGGGTCTCGATCACCCCGTCGCTGAACAGGAACAGGTTGTCGCCGGACTCGAGGCGGGCGTTGCGCACCGTGACCGCGATCCGGTCGCGCACGCCGAGCGGGTAGGAGATCGACTCGAGCGCCCCCACCGCGCCGTGGCGCGAGATCCGATAGGGGAAGAGGTGCCCGGCGCTCGCGTACTGCATCTCCCGCGCCCGCGGGTCGATCAGCACGTAGCAGAGCGTGGTGAGCAGCCGCCGTCGGGCGCTCTGGTAGACCATCCGGTTGAGGGTCGCGAAGACCTCCTCGACGCCCGGGTTGAAGGTCACCTGGACGGCCAGGGCCGACTTGGCCATCGACATCACCAGGCCGCTCGAGACCCCGTGCCCGGCGACGTCGCCGACCGCCACCGCCAGCCGCCCGTCCTCGAGCGCCATCACGTCGTAGAAGTCCCCGCCGACCTCGGTCGCCGGCAGGTAGCAGTGGGCGATCCGCACCCCGTGGAGCTCCGGCGGCAGCTCCGGCAGGATCGAGCTCTGGATGTTGCGGGCGGTCTCCAGCTCCACCTTCTGGCGCTCGCGCTCGGCGATGCGGCGCACGTGCGGCGGCACGTCCTCCCAGCGGTAGATGAACTCGCGGTCGCTGCCCAGGTGGCGGACGCTGGCGATCAGCGGCAGCGCCGCCCCGGCGAGCGCCAGCAGGCCCTGGAACTGGATCGTCGCGTCCCCGGCCAGGAGCAGCGGCATCGCCGGCCGCGCGACGAACAGCGTCAGCGAGGCCAGCAGCGAGGTGAGCAGCCCGTAGCGCAGGAAGAGGAAGACCAGAGCCCCCTGGGCCAGGACCCAGAACGGAAGGCTCGCCTCCACCGGCAGCACGATCAGGCTGGGCCAGAAGACCAGGCTGGTGGCGACCGCCGCCACGACGCCGCCGGCCACCGTGCCCCAGCGCCGCGTCGTCGGCGGCACCAGCAGCAGCCGGCCGAAGAGCTCGTAATAGAGGGTGAAGGCGACCCCGAAGGCGAAGAGCGCGATGCCCGGCCACTTCGCCGCCCCCCACCAGGGGCCCAGGAGCCAGCCCGCCTGCGCGTGGGCGCCGGCCTCGCGCAGCGCCACGCCGCAGAGCTGCAGCACCGCCGCCAGGCCGAGGCCCCCGACCACCCCGCGCAGGCTGGCCCGCGCCACCGTGGCGTTCGCCCAGCGGCCCTGGAAGAGGGCGTCGAACGCCGCCAGCTTGTGCCCCCAGCGCTCGCGGCAGATCGACTCGCCGACCGACCAGCTCAGCGCCGAGAGCAGCGCCACCGGGAAGAAGAAGATCAGGATGAGCTGGACGAAGGCGATCCACTCGATCAGCCGCCGGGTGAAGATGCCCGTGGACCAGCCGGCGGAGGCGGCGCTCTTCGACAGGAAGATGAAGAGCGTCAGGGCGCCGAGGACCAGCAGGCAGATCTGCAGGCTGCGCCGCACGCCGACCACCCCGGCGTGGTACCGGCGCAGGAAGAAGACGGCGACGACGAGCGACAGCGGCAGCGGGATGAGCAGCCAGGCCTGCTCGAGCAGGGCGACCGTCTGCAGCTTGCGGCGCAGGTCGCGCGCCCCCGGGTCGTCGAGGAACGCCCGGAAGCCGGTCAGCCGGTCGCCGGCGAAGGTCACCTCGACGCCGTAGGGCACCTCCGGCCCGAGCGCCGCCTCGCGGCTGGCGAAGCGGATCGCGTGGTCGGTGCGCGCCTCCCGGTCGCGGCTGCGGATCTCCGGCGCGGCGTAGCCCGAGAGGTCGAAGCCCTGCTCGACGAGGAAGGCCTCCGCCGCCCGCCGCGCCTCCCCCGCCTCGATCGCGCCGGCCGACTCCTCGGAGAGCATCCGGAGCTGCAGCTCGGTGACCTCGCCGTCGAGCGTGATCGACGCCCGGTGGGTCCAGTCGGTGTCGAGGGCGCCCGCCGGGTAGGCGGTGACGACCCACTGGATGAGCCGGCGGGCGACGGCGGTCGCGGCCAGGCGCTCGCGGTCGCGGCGGGTCGGCGCGACCTCCTCCATCCGCTGCTCGAGCGAGTTGTCGGCGTTCAGCACGACGACGAAGTGCGGATCCACGAGCGGCCGCTCGAGATCGCGGAACCGCTCCTGGGCGATGGCCAGCGCCTCGGCGCGCGACACCTCCCAGCTGCCGGGGAAGAACGGGAAGAGCCGCGGGAAGGTCCAGACCAGCAGCACCGTCGCCGCGACCCCGGCCCCGATCCAGGCGAAGAGATGTCGGGGCTTCATGTGGCGATTCCGCGGGCGGGCCGCCGCGGCGCCGGCGCCCACCCGATGCCCTCGATACGTCGCGCGTCGGCCAAGGTTGCGGCCGGGGAGCTAGAGCTCGGCGACGAGCCCCCGCACGGCCTCGACCGAGCGCGCCAGCCCGGCCTTCTCCTCTTCCTCCAGCTCGAGCTCGACCACCTCTTCGAGGCCCTTGCGCCCGAGCTTCACCGGCACCCCGACGAAGAGCCCCTCGACGCCGTACTCGCCC
>JBFJMD010000286.1:0-4157 GCA_041634115.1 Thermoanaerobaculia bacterium
CCTCGGCGGCGCAGGCCGAGCGACTCCAGGCCCAGCTCGACCGGGTCTCGTGCGAGCGCGACGAGCTGCGACGGCGGGTCGAGGCCGTCGAAAAGAGCGCCGCCGCCGGCGAGGCCTCGGCGGCACAGGCCGAGCGACTCCAGGCCCAGCTCGACCGGGTCTCGGGCGAGCGCGACGAGCTGCGACAGCGGGTCGAGGCCGTTGAAAAGAGCGCCGCCGCCGCCGAGGCCTCCGCGGCGCAGGCCGAGCGACTCCAGGCCCAGCTCGACCGGGTCTCGAGCGAGCGCGACGACCTACGACGGCGGGTCGAGGCGATGAACCAGAGCCTCACAGCCGGCGAAGCCTCGGCGGCCCGCGCGGCGCGCCTCCAGCAACAGCTCGACCAGGTCTCGGCCGAGCGCGACGACCTGCGACGGCGGGCCGAGGCGATGAACGAGAGCCTCGCGGCCGGCGAGGCCTCGGCGGATCGCGCGGCGCGCCTCCAGCGACAGCTCGAGGAGGTCTCCGCCGAGCGCGACGAGCTACGCCGGCGGGTCGGGCAGCTCGAGGACGCCGCCCGCGCCGCGGAGTCGGCCGCCTCCGCCGAGGCTCGGCGTCTGCGCGCCGAGCTGGCCTCGGTCGGGGCCGACCGCGACGCCCTGCGGCGCCGGCTGCAGGCGCTCGAAGAGACCGCCGCGCCCGCGCGCTCCGCCGAGGCGCCGCGGGAGGAAGGCGGCGTCCTGGTGCGGCCGCCCCTCGCCCACCGGCCGCCGGCCGTCGCGCGCCCGCCGCTCGCCGCCGCCCAGCCCGCCGACCGGGCGGAGGTCGCGGCCGCAGTCGCCGCCTGGGCGGACGCCTGGGCCGGCCAGCGGGTGGACGACTACCTCGCCTTTTACGCCCCCGATTTCCGCCCTCCGGACGGCCTCGACCGCTCGGCCTGGGAGGCCCAGCGCCGGCTCCGGCTCACCCGGCCGCGCTCGATCGAGGTCGAGGTCCGGGATCTCGTGGTGCGGATCGACGGCCCGGAGCGGGCCGAGGCGCGCTTCGCCCAGTCCTACCGGTCCGACATCTTCTCCGACCGGGTGACGAAGGTCCTCGAGATGGGCCGGCGCGGCGGGGTCTGGCAGATCCTCGCGGAGCGGACCGAGCCGTAGCCCGCCGGCCCGGGCCCGCACGCACGGGATGAGCGGCTCTACCGGAGCGGCGGGCGCCACGGGTGCCGGAGAGGGTACAATCCCATTGCGCTCGTGACCCTCGCCGCCGGAGTGCTGCCCAACGCGCCCGGCTTCCTCGAGGCGGCCGGATTCCTCGGCGAGGCGCCCGCGGCGCTCGGCGCCATCCACACCTACGCCTGGTTCGTGGGCTTCGCGCTCGCGGGCGGGGTCTACTGGGCGCTGTCGAGACAGCGGATCGAACGTGGAGCACTCGACATGAAAGCAGAACCGATCGGGCGCGAGGCGGCGCCGGGCTACCAGGCCTTCCTCGAGGCCTATCCGGAGTACCGGGAGACCGCGGCGCTCGACGAGCTGCGCGCCCGCGAGCTGACCCGGCTCGACCGCCAGGGCCACGTCTACCTCGACTACACCGGCGGCGGCCTCTACGCCGAGTCCCAAGTCCGCCGCCACATGGACCTGCTCCTGGAGCGCGTCCTGGGCAACCCCCACTCGTCGAACCCCACCTCTTCCGCCACCACCGCGCTGGTCGAGCGCTGCCGCCGCCACATCCTCGCCCACTTCGGCGCGGCGCCCGAGGAGTACGCGGTGGTCTTCACCGCCAACGCCAGCCAGGCGCTCAAGCTCATCGGCGAGTCCTACCCCTTCCGGTCGGGCGACCGCTTCCTGCTCACCTTCGACAACCACAACTCGGTCAACGGCATCCGGGAGTTCGATCGCGTCCGCGGCGCGACCACGACCTACATCCCGATCAAGCCGCCGGAGATGCGGGTGGACGAGGCGGACCTGGACGGCTACCTGGAGCTCGCCGGCGAGGGCCGCAACAACCTCTTCGCCTTCCCGGCGCAGTCCAACTTCTCGGGCGTGCAGCACCCGCTGGAGTGGATCGGCCGCGCCCAGGAGCGGGGCTGGGACGTGCTGCTCGACGCCGCCGCCTTCGTGCCGACCAACCGGCTCGACCTGTCCCGCCACCAGCCCGACTACGTGGCGCTGTCGTTCTACAAGATGTTCGGCTTCCCGACCGGCGTCGGCGCCCTGATCGCCCGCTGGCCGGCGCTCGCCAAGCTGCACCGCCCCTGGTTCGCGGGCGGCACGATCACGGTCGCTTCGGTGAAGGCCGACCGCCACTACCTCGCCGCCGGCGAGCCCGCGTTCGAGGACGGCACCCTCGACTACTCCAACATCCCGGCGGTGGACGTCGGTCTCGACTTCATCGAGAGCGTCGGGATCGAGACGATCCACGAGCGGGTGCGCTGCCTCACCGGCTGGCTGATCGAGCGGCTGCTGGCGCTCACCCACGGCAACGGCCGGCCGCTGGTCCACCTCTACGGCCCTGCCGGCTGCGAGGGGCGCGGCGGCGCGGTGGCGCTCAACTTCGCCGACGCCTCCGGCCGGGCGATCGACCACGAGGAGATCGAGCGGCGGGCGGGCGAGCGGCGGATCTCGCTGCGCACCGGCTGCTTCTGCAACCCGGGCGCCGGCGAGGTGGCCCTCGGCCTGTCGAAGACCGAGCTCGAGACCTGCTTCCACCGCGCCGAGGGCTCGATGACCTACGAGGACTTCCGGCGCTGCATCGACGACAAGAGCACCGGCGCGGTGCGGGTGTCGATCGGCGCGTTCAGCAACTTCGCCGACGTCACCGCCTTCCTCGACTTCGCGGAGTCGCTCCTCACCGCCTGAGGCGCCGGCCGCGGAACGCGTCCGCGGCCGCCCGCGCCACCGACCCCCGCCGCCCGCACCCGACCTGGAGAAGACGATGAAGACCCTTCGCCCCGCGCCCGCCCTCCCGTCCGCGCTCCTCGCGCTCTCGACGCTCGCCCTCGCGCTGCCGCCGGCCCTGCCCGCCGCCGGGCCGGCCGCGGCCCCCGACGCCGCGGAGGCGCGCGCCCGCCTCCACGACCTCTTCGACCGCGAGTGGGAGCTGCGGCTCGCCGAGGACCCGCTCTTCGCCACCTCCGTCGGCCGCCACGAGTGGAACGACCGGCTGCCCGCGGAGTCCTTCGCCGACCAGGAGCGGCGCGCCGGGCTGTGGCGCGGGCTGCTGGGCGAGCTGGAGGCCATCGACCCGGCGGGGCTGGCGCGCGAGGACGCCATCAACCACGAGATCTTCCGCCGCCAGCTCGCCGCCCGGCTGTCCGGCTTCGACTTCGGCGCCCACGAGATCCCGATCAACGCCGACTCGGGCTTCCACGTCGGGTTCGCGCGACTGCCGGAAGAGGTGCCGCTCTTCACCGCCGCCGACTACGACAACTACCTCGCCCGGCTGCGCGCCTTCCCGCGCTACGTCGCCGAGCACGTCGAGCTGATGGAGCGGGGGCTCTCCCGCGGCATGACCCTGCCGCGGGTCGTCCTCGAAGGCTACGACGTGACCATCGAGTCGCACGTCGTCGACGACCCCGAGGAGAGCGTCTTCTGGAAGCCGTTCGAGCGGCTGCCGGCGAACCTGAGCGACGGCGAGCGGCGGCGGCTCGTCGACGCGGGGCGGGCCGCGATCCGGGAAGGGGTCGTGCCCGGCTACGCCGCCTTCCTGCGCTTCATGCGCGAGCGCTACCGCCCGGGCGCCCGCGCCACCCTCGGCGCCTCGGAGCTGCCCCGCGGCCGCGAGTACTACGCCGAGCGGGTGCGCCACTTCACCACCCTGGACGTCACCCCCGAAAAGGTCCACCAGATCGGGCTGCGCGAAGTCGCGCGCATCCGCGCCGAGATGGAGGCGGTGATGCACGACACCGGCTTCGAGGGCGACTTCGCCGCGTTCCTCGAGTTCCTGCGCACCGACCGGCGCTTCTACGCCGAGACCCCGGAGGAGCTGCTCAAGGAGGCCGCCTGGATCGCCAAGCGGATGGACGGCAAGCTGCCCTCGCTCTTCAAGACGCTGCCGCGGCTGCCCTACGGGGTGGCGCCGGTGCCCGACCACATCGCGCCCAAGTACACCGCCGGGCGCTACGTCGGGGCGCCGAAGGGCAGCACCCAGCCCGGCTACTACTGGGTCAACACCTACAACCTCGC
>JBFJMD010000287.1:0-4150 GCA_041634115.1 Thermoanaerobaculia bacterium
GCGACCCTCGCCTTCGGCTTCTTCTTCGTCTTCGGCGTCGGCGTCCTCGGCCAGCCCCACATGCTGCACAAGTTCTACATGCTGCGCGACCCGCGGCAGCTCAAGTGGCTGCCGGTGGTGCTGGCCGGCTCGCAGGCGGTCTGCCTGCTGATCTGGGTCGGGATCGGCCTGGCGGTGCCGGCGCTCGTCGCGCGGGGGCGGATGACCCCGCTCGCTTCCGCCGACGACGCCGCGCCGCGCTTTCTGCTCGAGGCGGCCCCCGAGGCGCTCGCCGGACTGGTCTTCGCCGGGGCGCTGGCGGCGATCATGTCCACCGCCGACTCGTTCTTGAACATCGGCTCGGCGGCGCTGGTGCGGGACCTGCCGCGGCTCTTCGGCCGGCCGCTCGCCGACGAGCTGCTCTGGGGGCGGGTCGCGACGGTGGGGGTGGCGGCGGCGGCGGCGCTCCTCGCCCTCGCCTACGGCGATCTCGTCGCGCTGCTCGGCACCTTCGCCTTCGGCACCTTCGCCGCGGCGCTGGCGCCGGCGCTGGCGGTGGGGTTCAACTGGCCGCGGGTCACCGCCGGCGCGGCCTCGGCGTCGATCGCCACCGGCGCCGGGCTCAATCTGCTGCTGGAGCTCGCCGGCCGGCAGACGCTGGTCCCGGCGCTCGCGCGCCTGGCGCCGCCCCCCGGGGTGCTGCCCTCGGCGGTGGCGCTCGCGGCCTCGTTCGCGGTGCTCTTCGCGGTGACCTGGGCGAGCGCCGGGCGGAGCGGGCGGCCCTTGGATCCCGACGTGCGCGAGGTCATGGCCCTGTGAGAGCGCGGGTGCTGCTCAACCCCGCCGCCGGCGCCGGACGCGGACGGCGGGCGGCGCCGCGCCTCGCGGATCTGGCGCGCGCCGCCGGCGGCGGCACCGAGCTGGTCGAGAGCGCGAGCGGCGCCGACCTCGAGCGCCAGGCGCGCCGCGCGGTGGACGAGGGGATCGAGCGCCTGATCGTGGCCGGCGGCGACGGCACCTTCCACCAGGCGATCCAGGGCCTGGCCGGCGGCCCCTGCGAGCTGGCCCTGGTGCCGCTGGGCAGCGGCAACGATCTCGCCGGCAGCCTCGGCGTCCCCCTCGGACTCGAGGCCGCCTGCGAGCTGGCGCTCGCCGGCAGGGCGCGCCCGCTCGACCTCGGCCGCGCCGGCGAGCGCTGGTTCGCGAGCTACTGCGGCGTCGGCTTCGACAGCGAGGCGAGCCGCGCCGCGCAGGACCCGCCCCCCTTCGTGCGCGGCCCGGCGATCTACGTCTGGGGGGTGCTGCGCGCCCTCTTCGGCTTCGTGCCGCCGGGGGTCGTCGTCGAGCACGACGGCGGCGTCATCGAGGGCCGGATGATGTTCGTGGTCGCCGCCAACTGCGCCCGCTTCGGCGGCGGCATGCGGATCGCCCCGCAGGCGGATCCCGCCGACGGCCTGCTCGACCTCGTCGTCGTCCGCGAGGTCTCCCGTCTCGCCCTGCTGCGCGCCTTCCCCAGGGTCTACCGGGGCCGCCATCTCGACCACCCGGCGGTCGCGACCGCGCGCACGAAGCGCGCGCGGATCCGCCTCGACCGCGAGATGGTCATGTTCTCCGACGGCGAGGAGCTCTTCCCGGTCGGCCCCGAGGGGGTCGAGGTCACGGCGCGCGAGGGCGCGCTGCGCGTCGTCACCTCCGGCTGAGGGAGGCGGCGGTTGTAAGCCGGCGCGGGGTCTGCGAGAATCGTCGGGCTCGTACCGAAACGGAATGCGGATGGCCGGGCGCTCGCCGCCGGCGGGCCGGCCCCGGACGATCGGAGGCCCCAGATGAGATCGATGCCCGGAAGCGCGCGTCTCCTCTTTCTGCTCGCCGCGATCTCGCTGACCGCGCTCGTCGCCGTGGCGCCGGCGGCGGCCCGGCAGGACCCTGCCGCCGCCCCGCCCGACGAGGAGGCCGCGGTCGAGACGCCTCGGCCGCCGGAGGACGAAGACGCCGCGGCGCCACACCGGGTGGTCGCCGCCTGGACCGGTCCGGAGCGTCCGCGAGACGGCTCGCCGCTCGAGGAGATCGGCCTGGCCGACGACCTCGCCGTCGAGGTGACCGGCCTCGAAAAGTGGATCGGCGCCGACAAGCGGGGCTGCTGGGACGTCCAGCTCTACGTCGACGGTAAGCTCTTCGAGAAGCTGCGGCCGACCGACTGCAGATTCGCCGCCGCGGCTCGCGGCGAGCAGCCGGCGACGCCCGACACGATCGTCTTCAACCTCAACCGGATCGATCGCGCCGAGGAGCCGCTCTGGCGGGAGCTGCTGGACCGGCGCGAGGGCTTCCACACCTTCGTCGGCATCTCGGTCGGCCTGAGGGAAAAGGAGGCGCTGCCCTCCGAGGTGGCCGACGTCAGGCTCATCCTGCTCAACCAGACACGGGCCTGGCTGGCGCTGATCTTCCTGGTGGTGACCCTCGTCCTCTTCCTGTGGCTGGCGAAGAAGTCGGAGATGATCCGCGACTCGGGCCCCAAGCCGAAGGCGCCGCAGCGGCGACCCTACAGCCTGGCCCGGGTGCAGACCGCCTGGTGGACCTTCCTGGTCCTCTGGGCCTTCGTGTTCATCGCCCTGCTGCTGGGGACCCTGCCCACCATCCCGCCCACGCTGCTGGGGCTCATGGGGATCGCCGCGGGGACCTTTCTGGGGGCGGAGCTCATCGACTCGAACTCCGAGCGCCGTCCGCCCGCCCCGCGCGCCTCCCAGGACTTTCTCAAGGACGTCCTCTCCGAACAGTCCGGCGTGGCCTTCCACCGGTTCCAGATGTTCGTCTGGACCTTCATTCTCGGGGTGATGTTCGTCATCAAGGTCTGGGGCACGCTGTCGATGCCGGAGTTCGACGCGACGCTGCTGGGCCTCATGGGGATCAGCAACGGGACCTATCTGGGCATGAAGTTTCCCGAGGGTCCGAAGGCCGCCGGAGGCGGTCCGGAGGGCGGGGGCTCGCCGGAGGGATAGCCGCGGCGGGGCGGCGCGCCCGTCAGCCGACGCCGAACTCGACGCCCTGGGCGAGCGGCAGCTCGGTGCCGTAGTTGACCGTGCAGGTCTGGCGCCGCATGTAGAGCTTCCAGGAGTCCGAGCCCGCCTCGCGGCCGCCGCCGGTCTCCTTCTCGCCGCCGAAGGCGCCGCCGATCTCCGCGCCCGAGGTGCCGATGTTGACGTTGGCGATGCCGCAGTCGCTGCCGGCGGCCGAGAGGAAGCGCTCGGCCGATCTCAGATTGAGCGTGAAGATCGCCGAGGACAGGCCCTGGGGCACCGCGTTGTGCCGCTCGATCGCCTCGTCCAGCGTGTCGAACTCGATCAGGTAGAGGATCGGAGCGAAGGTCTCTTCGCAGGTGATCGGCATCGAGGCCTCGGCCTCGACCAGGGTGGGCTCGACGAAGTAGCCGGGCCGATCGCGGAGCGCCTGGCCGCCGTAGAGCACCCGGCCGCCCTGCTCGCGGATCGTCGCCAGCGCCTTCTCCATGTCCTCGACGGCGCCGCCGTCGACCAGCGGACCCATCACCGTCTCGGGATCGAGCGGGTCGCCGATCTTGACCGACCGGTAGGCCTCCACCAGCCGCCGCTTCATCTCGCCGGCGATCCCCTTCTGAAGGAAGAGCCGCCGGGTGGTCGTGCAGCGCTGGCCGGCGGTGCCGACGGCGCCGAAGAGCACCGCCCGGAGCGTCAGGTCGAGGTCGGCGTCGTCGGTCACCACGATGCCGTTGTTGCCGCCGAGCTCGAGCAGGCTGCGGCCCAGCCGCTCCGCGATCACCCGGCCGACCGCGCGCCCCATCGCCACCGAGCCGGTGGCCGAGACGAGCGGCACCCGCCGGTCGGCGACGAGGTGCTTGCCGACCTGCTCGCGGTTGCCGATCGCCAGGTTGAAGACCGGCGGCGCCGAGTTGGCCTCGAGCACCCGCGCCGCGATCCGGGTCACCGCCAGGGCGGTGAGCGGCGTCTTGTCCGACGGCTTCCAGATCATCGAGTCGCCGCAGACCGCCGCCACGGTGGCATTCCAGGCCCACACCGCGACGGGGAAGTTGAAGGCGGTGATGATCCCCACCGGGCCGAGCGGGTGCCACTGCTCGAACATCCGGTGCCGGGGCCGCTCGGAGTGCATCGAGAGGCCGTAGAGCTGGCGCGACATGCCGACC
>JBFJMD010000288.1:0-4125 GCA_041634115.1 Thermoanaerobaculia bacterium
CGAGGAGCGCGGCCATCCCGGTCTGACGATCCACCGCGCGCCGGTCAACCGGCTCACCCGCGGCTCGCCCCCCGGCTTCAGCCTGAAGAAGCTCGTCTCGGACGTCTTCGTCTTCTTCAAGGCCTGGTCGCTGGTGCGCTCTCGCCGCTACGACCTCGTCCACGCCGGCGAGGAGGCGGTCTTCATGGCGATGCTCTTCCGCCGCCTGCACGGGGTGCCCTACGCCTACGACCTCGACTCCTCGATCGCCGAGCAGATGGTCGAGAAGATGCCCTGGCTCGCGCCCCTCTCCGGGCTGTTCAAGCGCTGCGAGCGGGCCGCGATCCGCTCGTCGCTGGTGGCGTTTCCGGTCTGCAACGCCCTCGCCGACGTCTGCCGCGAGGCCGGCGCCGCCGAGGTGGTCACCCTCCACGACATCTCCCAGCTCGAGGAGCCCGGACGCGCGGCGACCGGGAGCCTCAAGCGCGAGCTTGGCGTCGAGGGGCTGTTGATGCTCTACGCCGGCAATCTCGAGGCCTACCAGGGCATCGACCTGCTGCTCGAGGGCTTCGCGCTGGCGGCCGCCGACGCGCCCGTGGACGTCGCGGTCGTCGGCGGCACCTCCGGCGAGATCTCCGCCTACCGGCGCCGGGCCCGGGAGCTCGGCGTCGGCGAGCGGGTCCACTTCCTGGGGCCACGGCCCCTGGGCGAGCTGGGAGGCCTGCTGGCGGAGGCCGACATCCTCACCGCGCCGCGCATCCGCGGCCGCAACACGCCGATGAAGGTGTTCCCCTACATGCACTCCGGGCGGCCGGTGCTGGTGACCGACCTGCCGGTCCACACCCAGATCCTGACCCCCGAGGTGGTCCGCCTCGCGGAGCCGACCCCGGCGGGCTTCGCGCAAGCGATCCGGGAGCTGGCTTCGGATCCCGCGCTGCGGCGGCGGCTCGGCGACGCCGGCCGCCGCTTCGTCGAGGCGGGCCACACCTGGGAGGCGCACCGCGAGCGGCTCGACCGCGCGTACGACCGGATCGAGGCCCGCCTCGCCGCCGGCGATCGGTGAGAGGAGTTGGGCTAAAGCCCGCCGCGTGTATACTTTCGCCGAATCGCCGGCCCCGGCCGGCGCGCTTGCCGCCGGCGATCGCTTCTGAAGAGCTCACACATCGGACGCAGCGTGATCGGCGGACGTCCCCGGGGGGGAGGGCGGTGACGAGTGATCGGGCGGACCATCGGCCACTATCGAGTCCTGTCGGAGCTGGGGCGGGGCGGGATGGGCGTGGTCTACGAGGCCCAAGACACGAAGCTCGGCCGGCGCGTCGCGCTCAAGGTCCTGCCCCCCGAGCTCGCCGGCGAGCCCGAGCGGCTGGCGCGGCTGCGGCGTGAGAGCCGGGCGGTCGCCTCCATCAACCACCCCAACATCGTCACGATCTACTCGGTCGACGAGCTCGACGGCCACGTCTTCCTGTCGCTGGAGAAGGTCGAAGGGGCGACGCTCGAGCGCCACGTGCCGCGCGGCGGCCTCGACCTCGAGGAGTTCTTCGAGGTCGCGGTGCCGCTGGCCGACGCGGTGAGCGCCGCGCACGAGCAGGGCGTCATCCACCGGGACCTGAAGCCCAGCAACGTGATGCTGACCCCGCAGGGCCGGGTCAAGGTCCTCGACTTCGGCCTCGCCAAGCTGCGGCGGGAGGAGCGCGCCCGGGACGGCACTCTGCTCTCGACCGAACCGCTGACGACCGGGGGACGGGTCGGCGGCACCATTCCCTTCATGTCGCCCGAGCACCTGCGCGGCGAGCCGGTGGACCACCGCTCCGACGTCTTCTCGCTCGGGGTCATCCTCTATTTCATGGCCACCGGCAAGCGGCCGTTCCGGGGCGGCTCGTCGGCGGACGTGGCTTCGTCGATCCTGCGCGACGAGCCCAGCTCGGTGAGCGAGCTGCGCGCCGGCCTCCCCAACCATCTGGGTCGGATCATCCGGCACGCGATGGAGAAGGCCCCCGACCGCCGCTTCCAGTCGGCCAAGGACCTGCGCAACGAGCTGGAGGACCTGCGCCGCGAGCTGTTCGCCGGCGAGGGCTCGGCCACCGCGCTGGCGCTGCCGCGCGCCCGCCGGCGGCCGCGGCCGTGGTGCTCGCGGCGGCGGCGGCGACGCTGGTCTGGACGCGCGGCGAGCGGGCCGGGCCGCCGCCCGCCCGCCCCGGCTACCTGGCGGTCGGCAGCTTTCGCAGCTTCACCGGCGAAGAGGGGCCCGCCCACCTGCGCCGGGGGGTGGCCGAGATGCTGCGCCGCCGGCTCGCCGCGCTCAGGGGCGCCTACGTCGTGCGCGCCGGCGGCGATCCCGAGCCCGATCTGCTGCTCGAGGTGGACGCCCGCCGCGGCGGCGGCGCCCTCTCCGTCAGCTACCGGCTGAGCGACGACGCCCGGCGGGTGGTGGCCGGGGACGTCCTCCAGGGCCGCCCGGACCGGCTCGACGAGCTGCTCGACCGCATCGGCGAGGCGGCGGCGCGGGCGCTCGCCGAGGGTCTCGAGCGACCGGCGGACTACTCGCCGGCGGCGCCTCGGGACTTCGACCCCCAAGCCCTCGACCTCTACTTTCGCGGCCTCCACGCGCTCTACCCCGAGGGGTCGGCGGCCGACCCCGAGGCCGCGCTCGCGGCGCTCGCGGGCGCGGCGGAGCGGGCCCCGGACTTCGCGCCCGCGCACGCCGCGCTCGGCGAGGCGCGCCGGCGAACGCACATGGACAGGCCGGAAGCGGCGCTTCTCGACGCCGCTCGGGAGGCCTGCGACCGCGCCCTGGCGCTCGACCCGGGGCTGGCGCCGGCGCGGGTCTGCCGCGGCGACCTGCTGCGCGGCCTCGAGCGCCCGCTCGAGGCGGTGGAGGAGTACCTGGCGGCGATCGCCGCCGACCCGACTGAGATCGACGCCTATCTCGGCCTGGAGATGGCGAATCTGGCCCTGGGGCTGCGGGAGCCCGGGGAGCGGGCATGGCGGCGGGCGATCGAGCTCGCCCCCGACTTCTGGGCGGGGCACTTCTTCCTCGGCGCGTTCTTCTCGGACTACGGCGAGTACCGGGAGGCGCTCGCCCACCTGGAGAGGTCGCGCGAGCTGGCGCCGCGCAACGCCACGGTCGAGACCGGCCTCGGCGGCATCTTCTACTTCCTGGGGCGCTACGAGGAGGCCATCCGCGCGCTCGAGCGCTCGCTCGAGATCCGCCCCGACTTTCCCGCCTACTCCAACCTGGGCAGCGTCGCCTTCATCCTGCGGCTCTTCGAGGACGCGGTGCGCGCCTACGAGCGCGCGGTCGGCTTCGAATCGGCCGACTATCGGACCTGGGGAAACCTGGCCCGGGCCTACTATTGGGCCCCGGGCCGGCGCGGCGAGGCGCGGGCGGCGTTCGAGCGCGCGGTCGAGATGTGCGAGGCGCGCCTGGCGGCCGAGCCGGGGGACGCCGACGCGATGATCCTGATGGCCTACGACCTGGCGATGCTGGACGAGGGCGAGCGGGCGCTCGCGGCGCTGGAGAAGGCGCTTGCGATGCGGCCAAACGAAGGACACTATTTCTATCTCGCGGCCCTGGTGCACAGCCGGCTCGGCGACCGGGAGGCGGCGCTCGACTGGCTGGAGCGGTCCGTCGCCGGCGGCTACTCGACCGCCGAGATCCGCACCTCGGCCGAGCTGGACGAGCTGCGGACGGAGCCGCGATTCAAGGCGCTGCTGAACCCCCAGTAGGCGCCGTCGAGGAGAAGGAGGAGCACAGATGACGAAATGGACGCTTTGGACGCTGTCGACCGGCGTCGCGGCCCTGGCGGCGACGCTCGCCTGCGCCCCACCGGACCTTCCCGGCCGCACCACCGCGAGCCTCGAGGTGAGGATCGAGCAGGGTCGGCCGGTGATCGTCGAGGAAGACGAGCACCCCGCCCCGGAGGTGCTGCCCGGCGAGCGGGTGACCTGGGCCTGCCCCGGCTGCCCGGAGGGCACGAAGTTCCGGATCCGCGACGTGCGGCCCGACTGCGACAGCGAGTTCGTGCCCGAGGACCTGAGGCACTACCACGAAGGCCAGAAGGAGCTGCTGCTGGAAGCGCTCGAGGCCCACGAGGAGCCGGGTCTGGATCCCGAGGCCGATCCGGAGGCGGCGGCGAAGGAGGCGGA
>JBFJMD010000289.1:0-4110 GCA_041634115.1 Thermoanaerobaculia bacterium
GCGCCACCGCAGATGAACAGGATGTTGGTGGTGTCGATCTGCAGGAACTCCTGGTGCGGGTGCTTGCGGCCGCCCTGGGGCGGTACGTTGCAGAGCGTGCCCTCGAGGATCTTGAGCAGCGCCTGCTGCACGCCCTCGCCGGAGACGTCGCGGGTGATCGAGGGGTTGTCCCCCTTGCGGGCGATCTTGTCGACCTCGTCGATGTAGACGATGCCGCGCTGGGTCTTCTCCTTGTCGTTGCCGGAGGCCTGGTAGAGCTTGAGGATGATGTTCTCGACGTCCTCACCGACGTAGCCGGCCTCGGTCAGCGTGGTGGCGTCGGCGATCGTGAACGGCACCGAGAGCAGCCGCGCCAGGGTCTGGGCGAGCAGCGTCTTGCCGGTCCCGGTCGGGCCGATCAGCAGGATGTTCGATTTCTGCAGCTCGACGTCGCCGCGGGTCTTCTCGGCGAACTCGATGCGCTTGTAGTGGTTGTAGACGGCGACCGCCAGCTTCTTCTTGGCGAGCTCCTGGCCGATGACGTACTGCTCGAGGAACTCCTTGATCTCTTTCGGCTTGGGCAGCGAGGCGTCCTGCTGCTGCTCCATCATCCGGTCTTCGGCGATGATGTCGAGGCAGATGTCGACGCACTCGTCGCAGATGAAGACCGTCGGCCCGGCGATGAGCTTTTTGACCTCGCGCTGGCTCTTGTTGCAGAACGAGCACCTCAGCGCCTCATCGCCGGTTTCTTTCTTTGGCATCGATCCTCCGCTCGCCGAGGCCGGGTGGCCTCCGCGGTTCCGCGAGCGCCACGTCAATCATCAAGAACAGTCGCGCCGCGACCGGCTATTCCGGTTCGCCCCCGCCGGCGGCCGGCGGAGGCCGGTCGTGGGCTCGACGGAGCCTTGCCGTCAGGGAGCCCGCTGGGTCTCATGATACCAGATCGTCAACCCGTGGGCCCCGGTCGGCGCACCATCACCTGGTCCGCGAGCCCGTATTCCACCGCGTCTTCGGCGGTCAGGATCTTGTCCCGCTCGGTGTCGCTGTGGATCTCCTCCGAGGTCTTGCCGGTGTGCTCGGCGAGCACCTCGTCGATCCGCGCGCGCATGCGCAGGAGGTCCTTGGCGTGGATGTCGATGTCGGTCTGCTGCCCCTGGAGCCCATAGAGCAGCGGCTGGTGGATGAGCACCCGGCTGTTCGGCAGCACCGAGCGCTTGCTCTTGGTGCCGGCGGCGAGCAGCACCGCGGCCATCGAGGCGGCCTGGCCGACGCAGAGGGTCGAGACGTCCGGCTTGATGTACTGCATGGTGTCGTAGATCGCGAGGCCGGCGGTGACCGAGCCCCCGGGCGAGTTGATGTAGAGCGCGATGTCCTTCTCGGGGTTCTCCGCCTCGAGGAAGAGCATCTGGGCGATGATCAGATTGGATACGTCGTCGTCGATCGGACGCCCCAGGAAAATGATGTTGTCCTTGAGCAGACGGCTGTAGATGTCGTAGGCGCGCTCGCCTCGATTGGTCTGCTCGACCACCATCGGAATCAGCATGGCTTTCGTTCCTCTTTGCTACTCTCGTTCCGCCTCTTCTTCGCCCAGCAGCCGCTCCACCGCCTTGCCGCGCAGGAGCTGCGAGCGCAGCTCCCCGAGACCGCCGGACTGATCGAGCTGCCGGCGGAGCGCGGCGCTCGATTCGCCGCGGGCCCGCGCCATCCGGGAGATCCGCAGCTCCAGCTCGCTCTCCTCGACGGCGATGCCGAGGCGCTCGGCCACGGCGTCGAGCAGCAGACCGGCGTGGACCCGGCGCTCGGCCTCCGGCCGCGCGCTGGCCGCCATCTGGTCCCAGTCGATCCCGGCGCGCTCGAGGTCGACGCCCCGCCGGGCCAGGCCTTCGGCGTAGTCTTGCATGAGCGAGCGCACCTCCCGCTCCACCACCCCCTGCGGCAGGTCGATCGGGTGCCGGTCGCGGAGCTGCTCGAGCATCTTGCTCTCGCGGCTGCGGCGGCGATCCGCCGCCTTCGACTCGCGCAGCCGCTCGCGCACCCCCTCGCGCAGGGCCTCGAGGCTTTCGAACGAGCCCACCTTGGCGGCGAACTCGTCGTCGAGCGGCGGCAGGTCGCGCTCCTTGACCGCGTCGACGCGGATGCGCAGCCGCCGGTCCCGCGCCTCGGCGCCGTCCCCCTCGCGGCGCTCGAACTCGATCTCGCGGCCGGCCTCGGCGCCGCTCACCGCCAGCGACAGCTCCTCCCAGATCTTGGGATCGCCCAGCTCGAAGGAGACCGGCGTCGGCGCCTCGGCCGCGGCGTCGTCGAGGTCGACCAGCTCCCCCTCGACCAGGTCGCCGCGGGCGGCCGGACGCTCGACGGCGACCCAGGGGGCGACGCTCCGCCGCAGGTCGTCGACCGTCTTCTCGAGCTCCTCTTCGGTCGGCTCGACGGCCGGGTCCGGCAGATCGAAGCTCTCGATGTCGCCGAGGACGACGGCGGGCCGGATTTCGACCGTCGCCGCGAAGGTCAGGGCGGCCCCCGGGGTCAGCTCGACCTCGCTCACCTCCGGCGGCAGCATCGGCTCGACCTCGCTCTCGGCCTGCGCCTGGCGCCAGTAGCGCGGCACCAGCCGCTCGACGACCTCCTTGTCGATGTCCTCCCGGAAGCGCTTCTCCACCAGCGCGACCGGCACCTTGCCCTTGCGGAAGCCGGGCAGCCGGGCGCGCTTGCGGAACTCCTGCACGACGCGCTGGGTCTCGGCCTCGACCGCCGGCGCGGGCACGGCGATGCGCACCTGCTTGCGGCAGGTGCCGACCTCTTCGACGGAGACCACGACGCTCATGTTTTCTCTGGGGTTCCGGGGCGTTCAGCGGCGGCGAGGGCGGTGGTGCGAAAGGGGGGACTCGAACCCCCACCCCGGCTTCGCGGGACTAGATCCTAAGTCTAGCGCGTCTACCAGTTCCGCCACTTTCGCGTCGGTTCGCCGGGGGGATGCCGCCGAGGTCTGGTGAGCCGCCTAGGAATCGAACCTAGAACCCGCAGATTAAGAGTCTGCTGCTCTGCCAATTGAGCTAGCGGCCCACACCCGGGAGATTATACACACCGCGGCCGCCCTGGACGAAGCGCACGATCTCGATCCGATCGCCCGCCGCGAGGGGCGTCGCGGCGTAGTCGGCGCGCCGCAAGATGCTCCCGTTGCGCTCCACGGCGACCGCCCGCGAGTCGTGGCCGAGGCCGCGGACGAGGTCCTCGACCGACGAGCCCGCGGCGACCTCGCGCTGTTCGCCGTTCACCCGCAGGCGGATCGTCGCGGGACCGGGCACTCAGATGAGCTGTTTGATCTCGGCGGTGCCGACTTCGCTGACCGCGTTCACGATCAGCGCTGCGGTGCCGGTCTTCAGGTCCGGGATCGCGATGCTCACGTTGAGGTCGCCGTGCTCGTTGGTCTCGCCGCTCGCCAGCACCTGCGGCTCGGTCGAGGTGGAGATCATCTTCACGGCGATCCGGGTGCCGGCGATCGGCCGCGAGCCCTTGCTCGACTGGGTGTGGAAGCTGAGCAGCGCCCGCTCCCCCAGCCGCAGCTCGCCGCGCGAGTCCATCATCAGCACCAGGTGCTCCTGCTCCACCTCGGAGTTGAGGTAGTCGAGGATGACCTGGTCGAGGCTGGGGCCGGATGGCGTCTTCGTCTCGACCGGCGGCGGCGGCGCGGCTTCGGGAAGGGCGGGCGCCGCGGCCGCCCCGGCGGCCGCTTCCCCGACGAGGGCGCGCACCTGGTCGTCGAGCTTGCCGGTGCGGATCTCGGCGATCATCAGCCGGTGCTGCTTCTCCATCAGGTCGAGGATCGCCTGCTTGCCCTCGCCCCCCTCGAGCAGCCGCCGGTAGCCGGCCCGCTTGCGCGCCAGGATCTGGCCGCCCACGTAGACGAGGCTCTCGATGCAGGGGTTCGACTCCCCCTTGTCCTCCGTCTGGACGTGGAAGACGCGGTCCCCGTGGCGGATGTCGGTGTTGTAGCCGGTGATCACGGTGAGGTACCCGAGCGCGGGACACCCGCCCCGCGCCCGGATTGTAGGGTCGGCGCCCGCCCCAGGGCAACAAAACAGGTCACAGCGCCGCGAGTTCTTGCCCCGGCCGGCGGCTCGTGAAACAATCGCC
>JBFJMD010000290.1:0-4107 GCA_041634115.1 Thermoanaerobaculia bacterium
CCGACGCTGGCGGTGAGCCTGCCGCGGCCGGGGCCGCAGCCGGGGCCGCTGTCGGCGATCCGGGTCGGCATCGCCGACGCCAACAGCGGCATCGCGCCGGGGAGCCTGTCGATCGTCGCCGACTTCCCGGTCGCCGGCCGCCGGGGCGGCGACGAGCTCGCCGACCTCGCCGTGGAAGACGACGACGGCGTGTGGACGATCTGGCTCGCGCGGCCGATCGACGCGCTCGGCCGCGGCCGGCTCACCGCGAGAGTCCGCGACCGCCAGGGCAACTGGACCACCGTCGAGCGCACGTTCAGCGTCGGCGCGGCCTCGCGGCGCTCGAGCCGGGTCGCCGACGCCGGCCCCCGACGGCCGGCCGGCGGCGGCTGAGCCCGGGCCGGCGCGAGCCTCCCGTCGGGGGCGGAGCCGTCACGGACCCGAACGGGCGACGGCGCGCCCGCCGGGCCGCGGGCGGCGACCCGGCCTGCCCTGATCGGCGCCCGGGGGGCAGCGGCGCTAACCGGCGCGCTCTGCCCCGCGCCGCGGGTTCTCGACGAGGTAGGGGCCGATCGCCAGGGCGTCCAGGTCGCCGTCGAGGAACGCCCTCACGGCGTCGCGCGGCGTGCAGACGATCGGCTCCTCGTGCATGTTGAAGCTGGTGTTGATCAGGCAGGGGATGCCGGAGAGCTTCTCGTACTCCGCCAGGATGTCGTAGTAGCCGGGGTTGGTCTGCCGCTTGACGAGCTGCGGCCGCGCCGTGCCGTCGACGTGCACCGCCGCCGGGCAGGTCTCCTTCATCCAGTCGGTGCAGTCGAAGGTGATTGTCATGAACTCGGCGGCGTGCTCGGCCCCCGCCAGGTGCCGGTAGCAGCGCCCGCGCGCCTCCCAGAGCGTCACCGGCGCGAAGGGCATGAACTCCGTCCGCCCCAGCCGCTGGTTGAGCCACAGGTTCACCTCCGGCTCGCGCGCGTGGTAGAGGATCGAGCGGTTGCCGAGCGCCCGCGGCCCGTACTCCATGCGGCCCGCGAAGCGCGCCACCACCCGGCCGGCGTGGATCCGCCGCGCCACCTCCGCCGCCAGGTCCGCCGGCTCGGCGTAGGCGAGGCCGGCCCCGTCGAGCGCCGCGCGCAGCTCGGCGTCCCGGTACTCGGGCCCGAAGTAGACGTGCTCGAGCGCGCCGCCGACGCCCCCCGGCCAGGTCCGGTGGAGGGCGATGCCGGTGCCGCAGCCGCCGTCGCCCATGTTCGGATAGACGAACGTGCTCTCGACCCCGGGGACCTCGTGGATCCGCTGGTTCATCTTGACGTTGGCGACGACGCCGCCGGAGAGCACCACATGGCCGCAGCCGCTGCGCTCGACCCAGTGGCGCACGAGCCCCGCGGCGACGGCCTCGAGCACGTGCTGGTAGGCCGCGGCGACGTCGATCATCGGAAAGCGCGAGGCGAGGTGGCGGGAGAAGAAGAGGTTCAGGTTCTGGAAGATCCGCAAGCTGCCCGGATCCGAGACGTCGAAGCGCGCCGCCAGCGCCTCGCCCAGGACCGCGGGGTCGCCGTAGGCCGCGAGGCCGACGATCTTGCCGCCGTGGCGGTTGGGGTTGAAGCCCAGCGACGAGGTCACCGTCTCGTAGTAGGTGCCCAGCGAGTAGGGGAAGCGCAGGTCCTGGAGGCGCTCGATCCGCCCGCCCTCCCCGAGGCCGATCGAGCCGGCGAGGCCGCTGCCGTAGCCGTCCAGGGTGACGATCAGCGCCCGCTCGCGGCCGCTCGCCAGGTAGGCGTTGGCGGCGTGCGACAGGTGGTGCTCGTAGCGGCGGAGCCGGCCGGCAAGGCCGAAGCGGGCGAGCCCCGCCTCCAGCTCCCGGTGCCAGCGGCGGTGGTCGCGCCGCGCCCGCCGTGCCCAGCTCCGCGAGGCGAGCCGCGCCGCCGCCCGCGAGCCGGCCGCCGACCCCCCGGCCAGCCGGTAGAGGGCCTCCTTCGCCCACCCCTTCTCCATCCGCTGGTTCGGATGGCGGAGGCCGTGCACCGGGCGCCGGCGCTCGCGCACCCGCCCTTCGGCGGCGGCGAGCTGCGCGGCCAGATCGACCTCGGCGAAGCGGTCGTGAAACCGGCGCTCGGCGGCGAAGGCGCTCTCGATCAGCTCGACCTCGCGGCGCCAGTCGAAGAACGGATAGGCGACCTCGTCCAGGTCCTCGGGCCGGGTGCCGGTGCGCGCCAGGGCCTCCTCGACCGCCCGGTAGGGAAAGCCGGCGTGCTGCTTCTCGCGGCTGTAGCGCTCCTCGCCGGCCGCGAACAGCACCCGGCCGTCCTCGACCAGCGAGGCGGTGGCGTCCTTGTCGAGGGGCGAGATGCCGAGGACCTTCAGCGTCGCCCTCCCCCGTCCGGCGCCGCCGCCAGCCGGCGCTTGAGCTCGAGCGGCGTCACGGCGGCGCCGCCGAGCTCGCCGAGAAACAGGTCGAGGTAGCGGCGCAGCCGGTCCAGGAAGCGCTCGAGGTCGGAGGCGCTGCGGACGTACGGCGTCCACCCCGGCTCGAGCGACGGCGAGTGGAAGCTGAGGTTGAAGACCCGCAGCCCGCGCCGCAGCAGGTGCCGGGTGAGCCGCTCGAGGTCGGCCCCGGCGAAGCCCTCCGGCGAGAGCCGCAGCCGCTCGACCGCGCCCGAGCGGGCGAGGACGCCGGGCAGCCGCGACCATTCCGGGGCGGCGGCGGCGGCGGCGTAGAGCGGCGGCGCGGCGGCGCCCGCCCAGCCGACGTAGGCGCCGGTCGAGGGGACGCCGAGCAGCGACCCGTCGCCGAACCAGTAGGGCTCGCAGCCGAAGCCGCCGTAGTCCGGCCCCCCCTCGCCGCGGTAGTCGTAGGGCGGGCTGGCGCTCAGGTCCACCTCGAAGCCCTGCTCGGCGAGGATCGCCGCCGTGTTCGGACCCAGGCCGTAGCGGCCGGCCTTGTAGACCGCCGGCCGCTCGCCGAGGCGGGTTGCGAGCTCGTCCGCGAGCCGCGCCAGCTTCGCCGCTTCCAGCCGCCGCGGCAGGTTGCCCGGGAAGGTGTTGCGGCGATCGACCACCTCCTCGTGCGGCGGCGTCACCCAGGGGTGGAGGTGGGCGCCGACGGTCGCGCGGCCGTCGGCGTGGATCTCGGCGAGCGGCGCCAGGCCCTCGTCCTGGGAGGCCACCGGGAAGTCCACCACGTAGGTCGGAATGACGCCGCGCTCGTCGAAGATCCGCTGCGCCCGGCCGAGGTGGCGCATCGCGGTCACGGAGGTGTTGGCGCGGTCGAAGTCGCGCTCCCAGTCGAACTCCTCCTCGGTGTCGATGACGACCAGGAGCCGCGGCGGCGAGCTCTCCGCGAGGCGGATCAGCGTGCGCTCGAGCACCGCTCCCCTCCGCCGCCCGCGCGCGGCCGGCCCGACGGGCCCGCCGGGCCGGCCGGCGATGGTGCGCTCAAGGCGTCCGCCCGGCGCCGCCGAAGCCGAGCGGGGAGCCCGCGGGCGCCGCGTCGCGGACCAGCGAGGCCTGCGCGGCGCGGCGCAGCCGGGCGAACTCGCCGTCGCGGGCGCTCAGCTCGGCGGCCCGCCCCTCCTCGACCAGCCGGCCCTCCTTGAGCACCAGCACCCGATCGGCGATCTCGGCCAGGCTCAACCGGTGGGTCACCGCGAAGATCGCCCGCGAGCGACGCGAGTCCACCAGGTTCTGCAGGATGCGCTGCTCGAGCTCCATGTCGAGGGCGCTCGTGGCCTCGTCCAGGACCAGGGCCCGCGCTTCGGTGAGGATCGCCCGCGCGATGGCGATCCGCTGCCGCTGGCCGCCGGAGAGCCGCACCCCGCGCTCGCCCACGTCGGTGGCGAGCCCCTCCGGCAGCTCGGCGAGGAAATCCTCCAGGCAGGCGATCCGCACCGCCTCCGCCACCTCCCCGTCCGCGGCCGCGGGGCGCCCCACCCGGAGGTTGAACTCGATCGAGCCGTCGAAGAGAAAGACCTCCTGCGAGACGTAGCTCAAGTAGCGGTAGAGGTCGGCGCGGGCGATCTCGCGGATCGGGATGCCGCCGATCCGCACCTCGCCTTCCAGCGGATCGTAGAAGCGCATCAGCAGCCGGGCGACCGTCGACTTGCCCGAGCCGCTGTCGCCCACCATCACCAC
>JBFJMD010000291.1:0-4103 GCA_041634115.1 Thermoanaerobaculia bacterium
ACTTGGTCCAGGAGGACTGCCCGACGGCGTTCTCGAACAGGGTGGCGCGGGCGGCGAAGGCGTCGATCGCGGGGCTCACCGGCTTGTCGTAGCCGTAGCAGCCGAGGCGGTCGGGCCGCAGGGTGTCGATCAGGTAGACGAGGACGTGGGGGCGCCGCGGCTCCGGCACCGCGGCTGCGCGCCGCTGCGACGGCGGTCTCGGTTCCTCCGCTTCGCTCCGTCCCCTCGGCGCCCGCAGCGACCCTCCCCGCAGGACGACCCCCGCCCCGGGCTCGCCGCTCCCCCCCTCTACCCGCAGCAGGAGCCGGGCCGGGCGCCGCTCGTCCAGGCCGAGCGGCACGACCACGCTCTCGCGCGGCCGGTCGAGCGCCGCAAGGCTCGTCCGGCCCGCCTCATCGGTCTCGAGCTCGACCGCGAGACGGACGCCACGGCCGCGGAGCGCCAGTCTCTCGACGAAAAGTTCGCTCCGCGGCTCGGCGAACAACGGAATTTCCACCTGCCAGCCCGCCGGGACGAAGAGGGCGCCACCGCCCTCGCCGACGGCCGGCGACGGGCCCGGCCCGGCCTCGGTCCCGAAGTCGAACCCGTAGCAGAGCCATCGCGGCTCCGCCTCACCGGAGTCGGCCCTCGCCGGCGACCCCCGCAGCTCGAAAGCGAGCAGATTCTCGCCGGCACGGGTCGCCGCCGCCGGAATCCCGATCCGAACCTCGTGGCGGCCGCGGCGCAGCCGCACGTCGCCGGTGGGGGCGCCGTTCGCCGCGACGGCGAGCGTCGGGCGCGTCTCGTCTGGAGCCAGCCGCAGCCGGCAATCGAGCACGAGCTCGACCTCTCGAGCCGCGACCAGCTCGAAGCGCAGCAGGGAGCGCTCCTCCGTCGCCCGGACGTACGTCTCCTCGCCGTCGGCGCCGCCCAGGTCCTTCGACCATCCCGAGACCAGGTGGGCGCGCGCTTCCGGGGTTCCGAGGACGAGAGCCCCCGTGTCGCGCGCGAGCCGCGCCTCCGGGAAGGCCTCGACCAGCTCGAGGTAGGGCTCCGCCGGCTGGCGGGGCGAGCAAGAGAGGCCGGCGAGGAGGAGTGCAGCCGTGAGCGCGACCGCGCGCGTGAATCGCGGCGGAGGTCGGCGGCGGATCGACACGGAGCCACACTGTAGCGCAGCGGGGACAACCCGCATCGGGGTCGCCCGCCACCCGCCGCGCGCGGCCGCGATCTCGTCCGCTCGCGCGATCTTCCGCTCCGCCCGCCGCGCTCGCGAGTCGGCCGTCCGCTTGATGCCGTCTGCTAGACTCGCGGCTCGATTTTTCGGCCCGGCCGACCCGCTCAAGACCCGGGGGGCCGGCCTTCCGGCGAGATCCATGTCCAGAATCGACTTTCCGGCGCTCGAGCGCGAGATCCTGGGTTTCTGGGAGCGCGAGAAGTGCTTCGAGAAGCTGCGGGAGAAGAACCGCGGCAAGCCGCGGTGGTCGTTCCTGGACGGGCCGATCACAGCCAACAACCCGATGGGCGTCCACCACGCCTGGGGGCGGACCTACAAGGACCTCTTCCAGCGCTACAAGGCGATGACCGGCCACGAGCTGCGCTACCAGAACGGCTTCGACTGCCAGGGGCTGTGGGTGGAGGTCGAGGTCGAGAAGGAGCTCGAGTTCCAGACCAAGCGCGACATCGAGGAGTACGGCATCGACCGCTTCGTCGACAAGTGCAAGGAGCGGGTGGAGAAGTACGCGGCGATCCAGACCGAGCAGTCGATCCGCCTCGGCTACTGGATGGACTGGGACGACTCGTACTTCACGATGTCGGACGAGAACAACTACACGATCTGGCAGTTCCTGAAGCGCTGCCACGAGCGCGGCTTCATCTATCACGGCCTCGACTCGATGCCCTGGTGCCCGCGCTGCGGGACCGGCATCTCGCAGCACGAGATCTCGAGCGAGGAGCGGCCGCTGGTGGTCCACCTCTCGCCGACCGCGCGCTTTCCGATTCGCGGCCGCGAGCGGGAGTACCTGCTGGCCTGGACCACGACCCCCTGGACGCTGACCTCGAACGTCGCCTGCGCCGTCCACCCGGACCTCACCTACGTGAAGATCCGCCAGGGCGACGCCGTCTATTACCTGGTGAAGGACCGCGTCGAGGAGGTCACCCGCGACAAGGGACCGGTCGAGGTGCTCGAGACCTTCCCCGGGGAGAAGCTCGTCGGCCTCGCCTACGACGGGCCGTTCGACGAGCTCCCCGCCCAAACCGGCGTCGAGCACCGGGTGATCCCCTGGAAAGAGGTGAGCGCGGCCGAGGGCACCGGCATCGTCCACATCGCCCCGGGCTGCGGCAAGGAGGACTACCAGCTCGGCCGCGAGCACGACCTTCCGGCGATCGGTCCGATCGACGAGGGCGGCATCTTTCTCGAAGGCTTCGGGCCTTTCACCGGCCGGCACGCGGCCGAGGTCGCCGAGTCGATCGTCGAGAGCCTGCGCGAGAAGGGCATCCTCTACCGCGCCGAGGACTACAAGCACAACTACCCGATCTGCTGGCGCTGCAAGACCCACCTCCTCTTCCGGCTGGTGGACGAGTGGTACATCTCGATGGAGGAGCTGCGCCACGAGATCAAGGCGGTGACCGAGCAGACCGACTGGATCCCCGAGGTCGGCCGCCAGCTCGAGCTCGAGTGGCTCGACAACATGAGCGACTGGATGATCTCGAAGAAGCGCTACTGGGGGCTGGCGCTGCCGATCTACCGCTGCGACGACTGCGAGACCTTCGAGGTCATCGGATCGAAGGAGGAGCTGCACGAGCGGGCCGTCGAGGGCTGGGAGCAGTTCGAGGGCCACTCACCGCACCGCCCCTGGGTGGACGCGGTGAAGATCGCCTGCCCGGGGTGCGAGCGGCCGCTCGCGCGCATCCCGGACGTCGGCAACCCCTGGCTCGACGCTGGCATCGTCCCCTACTCGACGATGCGCTACAACACCGACCGCGCGTACTGGGAGAAGTGGTTTCCGGCGGACTGGATCTCGGAAAGCTTCCCCGGCCAGTTCCGCAACTGGTTCTACGCCATCCTCGCCATGTCCACGGTGATGGAGAACCGGCCGCCCTTCAAGCTGATGTTCGGCTACAAGCTGATGAAGGACGAGCACGGCGAGGAGATGCACAAGTCGAAGGGCAACGCGGTCGACTTCAACGAGGCGGCGGAGCGCGAGGGGGCCGACGCCATGCGCTGGCTCTACGCCTCGCACAACCCCGACCACAATCTGCTCTTCGGCTGGAACAAGATCCACGAGGCGCGGCGGCAGTTCCTGGTGCTCTGGAACATCTACCAGTTCTTCCTGACCTACGCGAAGATCGACGAATTCGATCCCGGTGCTCCGAGCGTGCCGCTCGCCGAGCGCTCCGATCTCGACCGCTGGATCCTGGCGCGGCTCGAGCGCCTGGTCGGCGCGGCGCGGCGCCACTACGAGGAGTTCGCCGCCCACCTGTTCATGCGCGAGGCCCTCGGCTTCGTGGACGCCCTCTCGCGCTGGTACCTGCGCCGCAGCCGGCGGCGCTTCTGGAAGACCGACGACGACGCCGACAAGCTGGCCGCCTACCAGACGCTGTGGGAGTGCCTGACCACCGCGACGAAGCTGCTGGCGCCGGTCATCCCCTTCGCCACCGAGGCGATGTACCAGGAGCTGGTGCGGGGACACGACTCCGCGGCCCCGGTGAGCGTCCATCTCTGCGACTTTCCGGAGGAGGGCCGCTTCGCGGTGGACGAGGAGCTGCTGGCGGCCATGGACGCGGTGCTGGTCCTGGTCGAGCAGGGGCACTCGGCGCGCAACCGGGCGGGGATCAAGGTCCGCCAGCCCCTGGCCGAGCTCCGGGTGGCGGCGGAGGACCCGAAGGCCGCGGCGCGGATCGGGCCCTTCCTGCCGATGGTCGAGGAGGAGCTGAACGTCAAGAGGGCGCGCTTCGTCGACTCCGCCGCCGGCCTCTACTCGCTCGACGTCCGCTTCGACGGCAAGGTGGCGCGGCCCAAGTACAAGCGGAGCTACGACGCGCTCGCCGCGGCGCTGGCGGAGCTCGACCCCGCGGAGGTCGAGGCCCGGGCGAAGGTGGGCGCGCCGGTGACGCTCGCGGCCGGC
>JBFJMD010000292.1:0-4093 GCA_041634115.1 Thermoanaerobaculia bacterium
AAGAACGAGCCGGCGCACGAGATCCAGGGCTACGCGGCGCTGCTCCGGGGCGACCACGCCGCCGCCGTCGGCCACTACGAGCAGACCGACCCGGCGAACATCTACGCCCGCTACCACTACGGCCTCGCGCTGGAGGGCGCCGGCCGCGCCGAGGAGGCCCAGGCCGTCTTTGACGACGTCGCCAAGCACAACTTCAACTTCGCCGGCTACGCGCTGATCCGCAAGGACGTGATGGCGAAGGCGTCGGCGGCGGGGTAGCATTCGAATCCATGCCGGGCGGTCGAAACGGGACGCGGCTGCGGCTCGTTCTCGAGAACCTCCTCGTCCTGGCGGTCCTGGCCTTCGCCTGGGCCCTCCAGCGGTGGAACGTGGACCTCTACCACCGGAGCGTCCAGGAGGACGAGGTTCTCGAGTGGGCGACCTTCTGGGCCTTCGCCGCGGCGGCGGCGCTCGCCTTCGCGGTGGCCCGGAGGCAGCGGCGCTCGGGCGTCAAGGTCCCCTGGTTCCTCGCCGGCGTCGGGCTCCTCTGCGTCTTCGTGGCGATGGAGGAGATCTCCTGGGGGCAGCGGGTCTTCGCCTACCGGCCGCCGGCCTACTTCCTCGAGCACAACTTCCAGCAGGAGCTCAACCTCCACAACGTCGTCGCCACCGGCTGGCGCAAGCTCGCCCTGGCGGGGGTGATCCTCGGCTACGGCGTGGCGCTGCCGCTGCTGCCGGCGCTCTCGCGACCGCTGCGCAAGCTGGCGGAGCGGCTCGGGGTCCTCGCCCCGCCGCTCGGGCTGGCGCCGGCCTTCCTCGCCACCTGGCTCGCCTACCAGGTCTACCCGTGGAGGTTCACCGGCGAGGTGGTGGAGCTGATGCTCGGCCTCGGGTTCCTGTTCGCGGCGATCGAGGGGCTGCTGCGGCAGGGCCCGGCGGACGCCTGGCCGCGCTCGAGGTCGGCCCTCGCGCTCAGCCTGGCGCCCTGGGCGGCGGCGCTCGCCCTCGGCTTCGCCACCGCGGAGGCGTCCCGATGGCTCTGGAAGGCGGGCCCCGAGGTCGTCGCCGGGGTGCGCGCCGAGACCGCGGCGCTGGCGGACGATTTCCGAGACCGCGTGGGCCGGCGCTGCGGGATCCACAAGCGGGTCTACACCTTCGTCGAGCAGTACGAGCAGCAGGGCCTGCTCGAGGGCCGGTTCGCGGCTCTGCAAGCGCAGGGCCTGCCGCCGGAGCGGGCCGAGTTCTTCCTCGACCCGTGGAACTCCCCCTACTGGATCCGCTACAAGTGCGAGAAGCGACCGCCCGTCGAGCGCGGGTTCGTCTACTCCTTCGGCCCGAACCGCCGGCGCGACTCGACCGACTGGGAGATCCTCGGCGACGACGTCGGCACGGTGTTCCTCGTCGAGGGCGACCTCGCCGGGCGCTGACCGTCTGGGCGCCGAAGCGAGGTGCGCCCGGACCCCCGCCGGGCGTTCGAAGACGGCGCGCCCCTGGGGGGCGCGATCGAATCCGATGCGCCCCCCACGGGTGAGGGCGCTACCGCTCGCGGCGAGCGACGAGGCACTGCCCGGGCGTCGGCCGGGCGTTCGACGCGGGAGAAGACGACTCGGGTTCTCGTCCTTGGGTGGAGGGCGGGAGCTTGTGAGGAGCGTGGAGTGAAGCTATAATGGCGCCAAAACAGAACCACTGCGCGCCCATGCCCGTCAACCTCTCCGTCAAGAACGTCCCGGACGACCTCGCCGAGCGCTTGCGCCGGCGGGCGGCGCGCGCCCACCGGTCCCTCCAGGGGGAGCTCATGGCGATCCTCGAGGCGGCCGTGCGCGAGGACGAGGCGCCGACCCCGGCCGAGGCCCTCGAAGGGGTCGGCCGCCGGGGCCTCGCGGCCGGAGACGAGGCGGCGACCCGGCTCCGCCGCGAGCGGGACCGCGGACTCCAGGTGCTCCTCGAAGGTGAAGAGCTCGACGAGATCCGGCGGATCGCCCGGCGGCATCGCCTCACCGTCGCCGAGTGGGTTCGCCGGAGCCTCCGCAGCGCGCGCGCCGAGGACCTGTCCGCCGACGTCGAGACCAGGCGCCGGGTGCTCGCGCGGGCGGTCGCCCACGCCTTCCCGACCGCCGACATCGACCGCATGCTCGCCGAGATCGAGCGGGGCTACGCCGGGCCCGAGAGTTGATCTTCATCGACTCGAACATCCCGATGTACCTCGTGGGGGACGAGCATCCCCACAAGCATCGCGCGCGGGAGCTGCTCGCCCGATTCATCGAGGCGAGGGAGACGCTCGTCACCGATGTCGAGGTGTTCCAGGAGATCCTGCACCGCTACACCGCGATCCGCCGCCGCGACGCGATCGGGCCCGCCTGGCAGGCGCTGGACGGCCTGGTCGAAGAGGTCTTCGACATCGAGCTGCCCACCGTCGAGCGGGCAAGGGACCTGCTCCTCGAGTCCGAAGACCTCTCCGCTCGCGACGCCCTCCACCTCGCGGTCATGGAGCAGCGAGGCGTCGAGAGGATCCTGAGCTTCGACGCCGGCTTCGACGCCGCGGGGGTGCACCGGGTCCACTGACCGCGGTGACGCCGACGGGTTCTTGACCGGACGTCTCTCGATCGGCCAAGCTCGGCGGCACGGCGGCGATCCGCGCCCAACCTCTTCGGCCCTCCCCCGGCGAGGGCCCCCGTGAGGCAAAGGGGGGCATACTCCCGGATCGGCATCCACGAGACCTTCGCGAGGCCGCGGGTCTCGCCGCTGGGGGGCGAAGCCGGCGACCGGAACGAAGGAGTTCGTGATGCCCAGGAAAAAAGACCTCAAGCGCCTCACCCGTTCCCGGATGGCGAAGACCGGCGAGTCGTACACGACCGCCCGCACGCGGCTGCTCGAGAAGAAAAAGGGCGGCAAGGAGGCGACGGAGAAGAAGGCGGGCGGATCCTCGCGGAAGAGCGCGGTGGCGAAGACGGCGAAGAAGACGGCGGCCGGAGACCTCGGGAAGTTGGCCGGGATGAGCGACGACGCTGTTCGGGCCAAGACCGGCCGCACCTGGGGGGAGTGGGTCGAGGTCCTCGACGCCGTCCGGGCCGCGGCGAAGCCCCACAAGGAGATCGCCGAGCACGTCCACGAGGCGCACGGCGTACCCGGCTGGTGGGCGCAGACCGTCACCGTCGGCTACGAGCGGATCAAGGGCCTGCGCGAGATCGGCCAGCGCCGGAGCGGCTCCTACGAGGCGAACAAGAGCAAGACCCTGCCGGTGCCGCTCGCCGACCTCTACCGCGCCTTCGCCGACAAGAGCACCCGGAAGCGCTGGCTGCCGGGCGCGAAGCTCACCGTCCGCAAGGCGACCGCCGAGAAGTCGATGCGGATCACCTGGGAGGAGGACGGGTCCTCGGTCGAGGTCTACTTCTACGCCAAGGGCGAGGCCAAGAGCCAGGTCGCGCTCCAGCACCGCAAGCTCCCGTCCAAGGCCGAGGCGGAGAAGAAGAAGAAGTTCTGGGGCGAGCGGCTGGCGGAGCTGGCGCGCGTGGTGGCCTGACGCCGCGCGCGGTGACCGGAAGCGGGCGCGCCCTCACCCGGTGGGGGGCGCGTCCGATGGGGTCGCGCCCCGCGGGGGCGCTTTCATTCGATCGCCCGGCACGGGTCCGGGCGCTACCTCTTGCGTGTGGCCCTGACGGGCCCGGGTAGACTGGGGCATGCGCCCGATCTTCGTGTTGGCGGCCCTGCTCGTCGCCTCCGGCTGCGGCCGGGGGCCCGCCGGCGAGCCGGAGGCGCCCTCGCGAGAGGCTGGGCTGGCCGGGGCGCCCGCCGACTCGGTGGAACCGGCCGCTCCCCCCGCCGGCCCCGAGGCCGTCTCCCTCCTGGGCGAGCCGCTGCCGGCGCCCGAGGTGGCCGACGAGCTCCGCGCCCGCCAGGAGGAGCTGCTGACGGCCGCGCGGCTCGAGCTCGAGCGAGAGCCCGACGACCCCGAGAGCTGGATCTGGGTCGGCCGCCGCACCGCCTACCTCGGCCGCTACCGGGAGGCGATCGGGATCTACGGCCGCGCGATCGAGCGCTTCCCCGAGGACGCCCGGCTCTACCGCCACCGCGGGCACCGCTTCATCACGACCCGCCGGCTCGAGCTCGCGATCGA
>JBFJMD010000293.1:0-4089 GCA_041634115.1 Thermoanaerobaculia bacterium
GCCCGCGACCTGGCAGGGCCGCCGTCACTTCGTCCGCGTCGACCTCGCCGCGCGCCGGCTGGCCGGCCAGCAGCGCGGACTGCGGGTGCTCTCCTGGGTGGTGCTGACGATCGACGTCGCCCTGACCGTGCTGGTGCTGCTATTCCTGCGCCACCTGCTGACCCCCTACGAGACGATGCTGGAGCGGGCGCGCCAGTTCGGCCCCGGCGGCGACGACAGCGAGGACGAGGCGACCTTTCTGGTCTCGACCTTCGAGCGCGCGCTCGAGGCGCTGGCGCGGCCGCCCGAGCCCAGCGGCGAGGACGACATCGCGGCCCTCGAGCGCACCCTCGGACCGAGCCTCGAGAGCGGCCTGCTGCTGCTCGATCGCCAGGGCCGGGTGCTGGCGCTCAACCGCATCGGCGCCCAGCTTCTCGACATCGAGCAGCCGGCGCCGGGCACGGCGCTCGTCGACGCCCTCGCCGTTCACCCCTCGGTGCGCGACGTGATCGGCCACGCGGTCGCCGACGGGCGCACCGTGCAACGCCAGGAGCTGGAGATCGAGATCGGTCGGACCGTCCGCACGCTGGGCCTGACCGTGCACCCGCTGCGCCGTGACGACGGCTCGATCCGCGGCTCGTTCGTGCTCTTCGCCGACCTGACGGAGACCCGGCGGCGGGCCGAGGAGGAGAAGCTGGCGACGAGCCTGGTCCAGGTCGGCGAGCTCGCCGCCGGGGTCGCGCACGAGATGCGCAACAGCCTGGCCACCCTGCGCGGCTATCTGACCCTGGTCGAGCGGGCTCCGGACGAGGAGTCGATCACCGACTTCATGTCCGAGATCCGGCGCGAGAGCGACCACCTGCAGAGGGTGCTCGAGGACTTCCTCTCCTTCGCCCGCCCGGGGACCACGAGGATGGAGGAGATCGACCTCGAGACCGTGGTGCGGCGGGCGGCGGCGGATCCCGCGCTGGGCGGCTTCGAAGTCCGGGTGGAGCGCGCCGCGGGGATCGTGACCGAGATCAAGGGGGACGCGCAGCTCCTCGAGCGGGCGGTCCGCAATCTGCTCTACAACGCCGCCGAGGCCGAGCGCGGCGTCGACCGCGCCGGACCGCTCGCGGCGCGGCTCGGTCCCTCGCCCGACGGCCTCGAGCTGGCGATCGAGGACCGCGGCCCCGGCATCCCGGCGGAGATCCGGGATCGGCTCTTCCAGCCCTTCGCCAGCGCCGGCGGGGTGGGGCTGGGGCTGGCGCTCTCGCGCCGGATCGTGGACCTCCACGGCGGCCGGCTGACGCTGGACGACCGCCCCGGGGGGGGCACCCGGGCCAGGCTCGTGTTTCCAGCGGGCGGAAACGCTACCAAAGGTAACGAGCCGGCGCCGGCCGAGTCCCGGCAACCGCCCTCGTCTCCCGCCGGAACTCACTGAATCTTAGAAGACTTACGGTCCCTATCCGGGCCCGGCGCCCGGCTGGCACCTCGCTTGCTCGATCCGGGGGCGATGACCCGTCGCCGCCTCCTCCGGACCCCCGCGGGATTCACCCTGATCGAGGTGATCGTGGTCGTCCTGGTGCTCGGCATCGCCGCCGGCCTCGGCTTTCCGACCCTGCTGCGGGTCGTCCACCAGGTGCGCGTGACCAGCCACCTGCGCGAGGCCTCGGCCCTGGTCCAGCAGGCCCGGCTCGAGGCCATCCGCCGCGGCGCCCCGGTCGTCGTGGAGATCGACGCCGACACCAGAGAGATGTTCGCCTACGCCGACCTGAACGGCGAGAACCCGGGCGAGCCGAGCAACGGCGAGTTCGACCCCCAGGGCGCCGCGCCGCCGCGCACGACCGACTACGAGTTCCGGCGCCTGCGGGTGCGCGGAGACCTCGCGTTCGAGGAGCCGGGCGGGCAGACCGGCCTCGACTCCCTCGACGGATTCGTCAACCCCAACATGCCCGATCAGCGGGCGATCTTCCAGAGCGACGGCTCGCTCGAGGCCGCCGGCGCCTTCCGCTTCGCCGACGCCCGCGGCAACTTCCTGGAGATCCGCATCGCGCCGGCGGCGACGGGCAAGGTGCAGATCCGCAAGTACGACCCCGATCTCGGCGCCAACTGGGACGGCACCCATTGGTACGCCCACGGCGAGGTCTCGAAAGGCTGGAAATGGAAATGAACCGGAGAGAGCGCGCCCGCCGCCAGGCCGGCTTCTCGCTGGTCGAGGCGATGATCGCCGCCGGCCTGTTCCTGGTGATCGTCATCGGCGTCATGCCGATGTTCACCCGCGCCGCGGTCAACAACACCTCGGGCAAGGAATCGACCGAGGCCTCCAACCACGCCCGCTCGCGGGCCGAGGAGTACCTGGAGCTGGACTTCAACGGCCCGGAGCTCACGATCACGGGCGGCAGCGAGCGCGTCGACACCGACTATTTCAACCCCGGCAGCGAGCGCTGGGACCCCACCATGCCGAGCGAGCGGCCCACCTGGACGCGGACGACGACCATCCGCCAGTACGGCGTCGCCGCCCTCGCCGACGGCGTGCTCGACCGCGCCGAGGCGCTGCCCGGCGGCACGGACTTCTCCCAGATCCACTTCAAGGAGATCGAGGTCACGGTGCAGGGGAACCGCGACAGCGGCCCGCTCGGTCCGCCCAAGAACATCACGATCCGTGTCCTGAAGTCGCAGTGAACCCGCGGAGGCATGAAAACGTGATCGAGCGCCAGGCATCCCGGAGACTCGCCCGCCAAGGGCGCGGCTTCTCGCTCATCGAGACCCTGGTCGCCCTGTTCGTGGTCTCGCTGCTGCTCACCGGCATCGTCGCGCTCTTCAATCTGAGCGGCAAGATCGCCCGCGTCCAGACCAACCTCTCGGACATGCAGCAGTCCCTGCGCATCGCCCAGTACGACATGATCCGCGCGATCCGCATGGCCGGTCGCGGCGGCCTGCCGCGCGGCGACCTGCCGCAGGGGTGGGCGGTCTCGATCCGCAACGACATCCCGGCGACCGGCACCGACGCGCAGGTGGCGATCGGCAACGCGAGCTCGCCGGAGGCGGTCGAGGGCAGCGACATCCTGACGGTGCGCGGGGTGTTCTCGTCGCCGATCTACCAGATCAACCCCGCGGCGGGCACCATGGTGCTGCAGGGCACCCCGCCGACCGCGGGCTTCGTGACGGTCACGAACCCCGGGCCGAGCGGCATCCCGCAGGACCTGACCGCTCTGCGCAACGCGGTGACCCAGGGGATCGGCGAGGCGCTGCTGATCCGCTCGCCGCTCGGCTCCGAGATCTACGCGGTGGTCGAGCTCAATCCGACCGGGCCCAACACCAGCCTCGCCTCCAATTCGGTCACCATCGACTTCAACATCACCGGCGGCACCCACACCGTCCAGTACGGGGCGATGTCGGCCGGCGGCGCCTACCCGCCGACCCTGCAGGCGATCGCCTCCCTGGGCATCCTCGAGGAGCACCGCTACTACATCCGCGAAGAGTTCGCGGTGCCCGGCGACGCCATGACCGACCCGCGGCCGCGTCTGTCGCGGGCGCGGGTCTTCCCCAACACCAACGCCGGCTGGTCCGGGCTCAACTCCAACCTGCGGCTCGACATCGCCGACAACATTCTCGATCTGCAGGTGGCCTTCGGCGTCGACCTCGACAACAACGGCCGGATCGAGGAGGCGAACCCTCCCAACAGCACCGACGACTGGATCTTCAACACCGAGGCCGACGACGAGGAAAACGTGGCGCTGGTGACGACCTGGAACACGCTCGCCTCCGGCGACCCGACCCGGCTCTTCTACCTGCGCTTGACGACCGTCGCCCGCACCGGCCGCCGGGACACCGCCTACGTGGCGCCGCCCATGGGCCTGGTGGAGGACCACGACTACGAGGAGGCGGCCGAGCCGGCGGACAACGTCGAGCGCGGCCAGCGGATGTACCGCCGCCAGCTCATGCAGACCATCGTCGACCTGAGGAACGTCTCATGAACAAGAACCGCTCCGGGCTCCGCGAGGCGGGAAGCGCCTACATCGTCGCCCTGCTGTCGCTCGTCGTGCTGTCGGCGATCGGCCTCGGGGTCGCCCTCGTCACCCAGACCGAGATGCAGATCGGCGCCAACGAGCGCACCGTGCAGCGCAC
>JBFJMD010000294.1:0-4075 GCA_041634115.1 Thermoanaerobaculia bacterium
AGCGGTCACCCCGCCGACGTCCACGTCGAAGCCCCTGCCGGAGAGTCGGGCCGCGAAGCGGTCGGCGCGGCGGCGGGAGAAGTACCCCCGGTAGGTCACGCAGCCGGCGATCGGAAAGCACCAGACCACCGGCTCGATCGACAGCTCGCCGGCGGCGACGACGTTCCAGGCGGCCCGCTCGCGGCCGAGCGCCGCGTAGGCGAGGTAGCTGCGGTTGTCCGGGAGCCCCAGCTCGCCCACCGCGAACTCGCGGATGCGCAGCACCAGCTCGAGGCGGGCGCGCAGGTCGGCGGGGGTCGCCGGGTCGCGCAGCACCCGGGCGATCGGCCGGCGCTTGACCAGGAGATCGAGACCGCCGCGGGCCAGGTGGGCGTAGTAGCCGAGGCCCGAGCAGCCGGTGAACGCGGCGGCGACGAGGACGGCGAGAATCCGGGCGCTGCGCCGCCGGGCGGCATGCCGGTTCGGGGGCACGGGAGGGCGGCCAGTCTACACGGGCGGGGCCCTGGCTCCGGGCCAGGGCCGGGCCAGGGGCGGGCCCGGCACCGTGTTAAGCTGCCGCCTCGTGAGGAAGAGACTCTTCGAGCGTTCCGGGGCGCGCCCCGCCAGGGTCGGGATCCCGATCGCGGCCGTCCTCCTGCTCCTGCTCCTCGCCCCGCTCCTGCCCGCCGACGACGACCACGGCGGCAAAGGCGCGGGCGAGCCGGTGCCGGGTCCCGGCTACGCCGGCGAGCCCCTGAGCCCCGGCGCCGACGGCCACATTTTCGATTATTCGGCCCGCAACGTGGCGCTGCACTCCTGGCTCACCTCCGAGGACCTGTCCGGCAAGACCCAGCGCACCAACGACGTCTGGGGCTACGTCTCCCCCTCCGGGCGCGAGTACGCGATCGTCGGCCTCGTGGCGGGAACCGCCTTCGTCGAGATCACCGACCCGTCGGCGCCCGAGCCGCTCGCCTTTGTCTCCGGGCCGCCCTCGCTCTGGCGCGACATGAAGACTCACGGCGAGTTCGCCTACATCGTGAACGAGACCGGCGGCGGCGTGCAGATCGTGGACCTCACCCGGATCGACCGGGGCCGGGTGCGGCTGCGCGGGTCGTTCGAGGGCGGCGGGCTCTCGACCGCCCACAACATCTCGATCAACGAGGAGAGCGGCTACGCCTATCTCTCCGGCTCGAACCTGGCGAACGGCGGCCTCGTCGCGCTCGACCTGTCGGACCCGGTGGCGCCCGAGCTGGGTCCGGACACCTGGCCGCTGGCCTACATCCACGACATGCAGGTCGTGACCTGGAAGAAGGGTCCCTACGCCGGCCGCGAGATCGCTTTCGCCTTCGCCGCGCGCGACGGCCTGCAGATTCTGGACGTGACCGACAAGGCGAACCTCGCGCTGATCTCGGAGGTCCGCTACCCGGGCCTGGCCTATTGCCACAGCGGCTGGCTCAACAAGAAGCAGCGATTCGTTTTCGTCAACGACGAGCTCGACGAGCGCGACGATCCTTCGATCGGCACGACCTCGACCTACATCGTCCACGTCCGGGAGCTCGACCGGCCGCGCTTCAAGCGCCGCTTCACCAACAAGAAGCCGTCCATCGACCACAACAGCATCGTCGACGGCAACTTCCTGTTCCTTTCGAGCTACACCGCCGGGCTGCGCGTCTACAACGCCAAGCGGCCCCGCTTTCTGCGCGAGGTCGGCCACTTCGACACCTATCCGGACAACGACACGGTCGGCTTCGAAGGCGCCTGGGGGGTCTTCGCGGGCTTCCCGAGCGGCGTCGTGCTGATCTCCGACATTCAGCGCGGCCTCTTCGTCCTGAGCCGTTGATCGATTCCCGCTCCCTCCAGAACGCGACTCCAGAACCCCGGGCCGCCGGCGGCCGGCTCCGGGACTCCGCGCCACTCCCTTTCCCCCGAAGGAGGATTCCGATGCCCGAGAGGTTCCCCCAGGAAGCGTCCCTGCGCGACGGCAAGCGCGTCCACATCCGGCCCTTCCAGTCCGACGACACCGAGCGCCTGTGGGAGTTCTTCCAGCGGCTGCCGACCGAGGTGCGCAGATTCGCGTGGGACAATCTCGAAGATCGCAGCCTGGTCGAGAGCTGGGGCCGGAACATCGACTACTCGCGCGTCCTGCCGCTGCTGGCGCTCGACGACAAGAGGGTCGTCGCCGACGCCACGCTGCACCGCAGGGAGCGCGGCCCGCTGCGGCTGGTGGGGCGCATCAAGTGGCTGCTCGACCCGGAGTACCGCGGCCTCGGGCTCGGCACCACCCTGGTCAACGACTTCATCTCGATCGCGCGCGGCCTGGGGCTGCGCCACCTGACCTGCATGCCCATCGCCGACCTCGAGGAGGACGCCGTCCGGACGCTGCGCGGGCTGGGATTCCAGGATTACCTGGTGCCCGGCTACGGCACCGACCCGGACGGCGCCTCGCACGACATGGTCAAGCTGGTGCTCGCGCTCTGATCTCTCTGCGCGGGCCGGCCCCGCTTGACAACGAATCAGCCGATCCCTGATCCTTGGGGCGGCAATCGGAAAACGGGACTCCCGAATTGGCGCAAGAACGCGATCGCTGGAGCTCGCGCCTGGGCTTCGTACTGGCCGCTGCCGGCAGCGCCATCGGCCTGGGCAATCTCTGGAAGTTCCCCTACATCACGTGGGCGAACGAGGGGGGCGCGTTCGTCCTCGTCTACCTCGTCTGCGTCACCGGGGTCGGGCTGCCGATCATGATGGCGGAGATCCTGGTCGGGCGCCGGACCCAGAAGAGCCCGGTCGGCGCGCTACGCGACGCGGTGGGCCCGGCGTGGGGGGCGGTGGGGGCGCTCGGCGTGCTCACCGGCTTCGTGATCCTGAGCTACTACGTCGTCATCGCCGGCTGGACGCTGCGCTACTTCTCCAAGTGCCTGGGCTGGTCCCTCGGCGGCTTCGACTCGGCGGCGGCCTCGCCGGGGGCGTTCGGGGCCTTCGCCGAGAACGGCTCGCTGCAGGTCGTGCTGGCGGCCCTGTTCATGGTCTTCACGATGGCGGTGGTCTACCGCGGCATCGGCGGCGGCATCGAGAAGGTGTCGCGGGTGCTGATGCCGGTGCTCTTCGTCATCCTGGTGCTGCTGCTGGCGAGCGCGCTGACGATGGACGGGGCGGGGACCGCTCTGGCCTTCATCTTCGAGCCCGACTTCGGCAACCTGCCGGCGCGCGGGGCGCTCGAGGCGCTCGGCCACGCCTTCTTCACGCTGTCGCTCGGCATGGGGGCGATGATCACCTACGGCTCCTACCTCGAGCGCAACGAGTCGATCGTCCGCTCGGCGACGCTGGTGGTCGCCCTCGATACGGTCATCGCGCTCACCGCCACGGTGATCATGTTCTCGGTCATCTTCACGGTGCCGGGAATGCAGGAGACGATCGGCAAGTCCACCGCCGGAATGCTGTTCATCACGCTGCCGGAGCTCTTCTACACGGTGGTGCCGGCGGGCAAGATCCTGGCGCCGCTCTTCTACCTGCTGGTCGGATTCGCGGCGCTCACCTCGACGATCTCGCTGCTCGAGGTGGTGTCCAGCTACTTCATCGACCAGCGGAACATGACGCGCAAGAGCGCGGTCACGCTCTGCGGCACGTCGATCTTCATCGTCGCCGCGCTCTGCGGGATCTCGTTCGGCGCCTGGGCGCCGATCTCGGATTTCAGCCTCTTCTACAGTGGCACGGACCACGCCAAGCTGGGACTCTTCGACCACCTCGACTACCTGGCCTCGAACTGGTTCCTGCCCGTCGGCGGCTTCTTCATCACCCTCGGCGTCGGCTGGTTCATGACCCGAGAGGCGACCCGTCGTGAGCTGGTGGACGCCACCACGCCCAGGTGGTTCCACTACGGCATCTGGCGCTTCTTCATCCGCTACCTGGCGCCGCTGGCCGTCGCCGCGATCATCCTCGCCGTCATCTCGGGCAAGGACTTCTCCTGATGTAGCGGCCGGACTCCGTGTGTGTAGCCCCAGGACAAGGGTTACAGATTGGCTTCAGGACATGGGTAACACATTGTAGTCGGTCGTGGCATTGCCGATGGGAGCTGGGGTCGGAGCGGTTTAGTGTCCGG
>JBFJMD010000295.1:0-4072 GCA_041634115.1 Thermoanaerobaculia bacterium
CCCTCCTCTCTGCGAAGGCGGAACTTCTTGCCGTTCGCGAACACCCCGGTCTGCAGCGGGTGGCGGGAGGTGAAGAGCGAGAGGTGCGCCGGCAGGGTGGTGGCGATGGTCGTCACCGCGCGCTCGAAGAGCACGCCCTCGGCGGCCAGCCGGTCGAGGTGGGGCGAGGTGTCCCGGAAGTAGCCGTAGCAGCCGAGGTGATCGGCGCGCAGGGTGTCGAGGGTGATCACGACGATCGGAGAGGGCTCGCGCGGGGGCTTCGCCGTCCCCCGGCACCCGGCCGGCGCGAGCGCCACCAGGAGGGCGGCGGCGCAGCCGGCGGCGGGCGCCCGCGGGAATCGCATCTGCGGCGGGAATCGGCGGCGATCGAGCATGTGCCGAGAAGGCTGGGCCGGCGAGGCGCCTGCAAAGCTATCACGGGGCCGGCGCGGGCGCCGTCCGCGGCACGCGGTCCGAAGCTGGCACAGGGCTTGCCAGTCCTCCCGGCGCCGGGCTCCGGCGACCGCCCGCGCCGGGAGGCGCGGCGCGGCGTGCGTCAAATCGACGCCGGGCCGGTCTTTTTGCCGTGACTCTACGCTCTCGAAAGGCCCTTCGGCCGCGCCCGCGGCCGCTCTCCGGCGCTCTGTTCGCGATTGCCGCCGGGCTCGGCGCCGCGGCGTCGGCCGCGGCCCCGCCGGCCGCCGCGAGTCCATCGACCGCCGCCGCCGCCGACCTGCCCCGGGCGCTCGCCGCGGCCGGCATCCAGCCGGTCGAGCCGCCGGTCCCGGCCCCCGACTTCACGCTCGCGGCGCTCGACGGCGGCGAGGGCGCGCTCTCCGACCACCAGGGGAGCTGGGTGGTGCTCACCTTCTGGGCCACCTGGTGCGGGCCCTGCCGGTTCGAGATGCCGACCCTCGAGCGGCTCCACCGCGAGCGCTCGGAGCGCGGCCTCGCCGTCGTCGGAGTGGCGCTCGACGCCGACCGCTCGGCGGTCGGCCCCTTCGTCCGCGAGCACGGGCTGAGCTTCCCGATCCTGCTCGACCCGGCGGGAGCGGTCGGCCGCGGCTACCGGGCGGAGAGCATCCCACTGAGCTATCTGATCGACCCCGGCGGCCGCATCGTCGGCCTCTCGCGCGGCGCCCGCGACTGGTGGGCGCTGGCGCCGGCGCTCGATCGCGCCCTCGAGCTGGCGCCGCCGCCGGCGGGCGAGGCCGCCGGCTACGCGGCGCCCGGGAGCGAGATCGCCGTCGCCCCGGTGCTGCAGCCGCCGCGCGCCGAGCTGGCGCTCTCGACCCCGGCGCCCGCCGCCGGGGAGGAGTTCTACCTCGACGTGCGGCTCGTCTGGGCCGGCGACTCCGCCGACTACCTGCCGCGGCCGCCGGCGGTCGCCCTGCCCGAGGGCGTCGAGCGCGGCCGGGTGACCGCCTCGACCTCCAGCCGGCTGGGGCGCAACGTCGTGACCTACCGGGTGGCGCTCACCGCCGCCGCGCCGGGCCGCTACGCGCTCGACCCGGTCGAGCTGTCGTACACGCCGCGCTTTGCCGAGGGACCGCAGACGACCCGGGTGGCCGGGCCGACGGTGGAGGTCCGGGCGCGCACGCTGCTGGGGCTCTCGCCGCGGTCGGCGGCGGTCGCCGGCGCCGCCGCGGCGGCCGGGCTGGCCGGCGCGGGGCTGCTGGCGCGGCGGCTCCGGGCCCGCCGTCCGCCGCCGGCGGAGGGCGCGAGCGAGCGCGCCGAGCGCTTTCGACGTAGACTCGCCGACGCCCGCGCCGCGCGGCTCGGCGGCGACGCGGCGTCCTTCGTCGTCGCGGTGGCCGCAATCCTGTCCGAGCTGGAGGGCGCCGGCGAGGCGTCCGAGGCCGAGGGCCTCGAGCGGATGGTCGAGCGCGCCCGCTTCGGCGGGGAGACGCCGCCCGGCCCCGAGCTCGACGCCCTGGAGCGCCGGGTGGAGCGGGGCATTCGATCCCTGGAAGAGGAGGGGCGCCGGGCGGAGCGCGACGCGGTGCGTCTGCGCCAAGACCCCGGCGCCCGAGCGTGAAGGAGACCCGATGAGCGTAACCGCGCACGAGCTGACCCCCGAGATCGAAGTCCAGGCGGAGCGCCTCGAGCGCCTCCGCGAAGAGGTCGCCAAGGTGATCGTGGGGCAGACCTACATGATCGATCGCCTGCTGATGGCGCTGATCGCGGACGGCCACATCCTGATCGAGGGCATCCCCGGCCTCGCCAAGACCACCGCGGTCAAGTGCGTGGCGACGGCGATCCACACCCGCTTCTCGCGCATCCAGTTCACCCCCGACCTGCTGCCGGCCGACCTGATCGGCACCGAGATCTACCGGCCCCAGCACCACGACTTCGTGGTCAAGAAGGGCCCCGTGTTCACCAACCTGCTGCTCGCCGACGAGATCAACCGGGCGCCGGCGAAGGTGCAGAGCGCGCTGCTCGAGGCGATGCAGGAGCGCCAGGTGACGATCGGCGACGAGACCCACGAGCTGCCGGACCCCTTCCTGGTGCTCGCCACCCAGAATCCGATCGAGCAGGAGGGCACCTATCCGCTGCCCGAGGCGCAGGTGGACCGCTTCATGCTGAAGCTGCGGGTCGGCTACCCGGACAAGCCGCAGGAGAAGGAGATCATGCGGCGGATGTCGGGCCGCGCGAAGCCGCAAGTGGAGCCGGTCCTGACCCCGGAGGAGATCCGGCGCATGCGCGAGGTGGCCGACCAGATCTACCTCGACGAGAAGGTCGAGGACTACATCCTCGACGTGGTCTTCGCCACCCGCAAGCCCGGCGCCTGCGGCCTCGAGCGGCTCGAGCGGCTGATCGACTACGGCGCTTCGCCGCGGGCCAGCATCTACCTCGCCCAGGCGGCGCGGGTCCAGGCCTTCATGTCCGGCCGCGCCTACGTCACGCCCCAGGACGTCAAGACGGTGGGCCCCGACGTGCTGCGCCACCGGGTGCTCGTCTCCTACGAGGCCGAGGCCCAGGACCTCGACTCGGACGACCTGATCCGCGAGATCTTCAACACCGTCGACGTCCCCTGAGCGGCGCCCATGGTCACCAGCCCCAGCCCCCACGACGAGCCCCTGGACCTCTCGCAGGCGCTCTCGCCGGAGCTCTTCCAGAAGATCAAGTCGATCCAGATCCGCACCCAGCGGGTGGTCAACGACGTCTTCGCGGGAGAGTACGAGAGCGCCTTCAAGGGGCGGGGGATGGAGTTCGAGGAGGTGCGCGACTACCAGCCGGGCGACGACATCCGCCACATCGACTGGAACGTGACGGCGCGGATGAGCTCGCCGTTCGTCAAGGTCCACCGCGAGGAGCGGGAGCTGACGGTGATGCTGCTCGTGGACGTCAGCTCCTCGGGCGCCTTCGGCAGCGGCGCCAAGCTCAAGAACGAGGTCGCGGCGGAAGTGGCGGCGCTCGTCGCCTACACGGCGATCAAGAGCAACGACCGCGTCGGCCTGATCATCTTCTCCGACCGCATCGAGCACTACATCCCGCCCAAGAAGGGGCGCGCCCACGTCTGGCGGGTGATCCGCGACATCCTGGGGTTCCGCCCCAGCCGCCGCCGCACCGACCTCGGCGGCGCCCTCGAGTACCTGGGCAAGGTGACGCCGCGCCGGGTCGTGGTCTTCGTGATCTCCGACTTCCTCGACGAGGACTTCGGCGAGCGGCTGCGCATCGCGGCCAGCCGCCACGACGTCACCGCCGTCGCCGTCGGCGACCGCCGCGAAGAGGAGCTGCCGCGGATCGGGCTCATCGAGCTGGAGGACGCGGAGACCGGCGAGCGGGTGCTGGTCGACACCTACGATCGCGACCTGCTGCGCGGCTTCGATCTGCTGGGGCGCGAGGACCGGGGGCGGGCGAGCGAGCTCTTCCGCGCGGCGGGCGTCGGCGAGGTGCGCGTGCGGGCGGACGACGAGGGGTGGATCGACGCCCTCGTGCGCTACTTCCACGAGCGCGAGAAGCGCCGCTAGGAGGCCCGGGATGGAGCTCCGACCGCCGCCGCTGCCGCCGTCGCCGCCCCGCCGGGGGCGGCTGGTGCCGGCACTGCTGGTGATCAACCTGATCGCCGTCCTGCTGGTGGGGGCGGCGG